>JAQGON010000136.1 GCA_028293565.1 Verrucomicrobiota bacterium
CATGAGATCCCGGTGTCGCTGGCGCTGATCACGATGGTGCGCGAATTCCTCGTCACCGGCATGCGCATGGTCGCGGCGTCGAAGGGCGTCATCGTCGCAGCGGACGGCGGCGGCAAGAGCAAGACCGTCACGCAGCTGATCGCCCTGGGGTTTCTGCTCGGCGCGCCGATGGTCGGCCGCGACTGGGCCTATTTTCTGCCGTCGCTGAACCTCAGCCTGTTCGTCGAATACGTGCACAAGACGGGGCTCCTGATCTTCCTGGTCGGCACGTTCCTCGCGGTCTGGTCGGGCTGGCGCTACGTGAGACGCTACAAGGACGTGGTGTTTCACGACGCGAACCTATGAAGCTGCAGCAGCCGATCTGGCCGCGATTTCTGTCCACGGAGACCGTCCTGCTGCTGGCGACGCTCGGCCCGACGGGCCGGCGGCTGCCCGCTCCCGGGACGTGGGGCTCGGTGGCGGGGCTGTTTTATTTCACCGTCTTTTTCCTCGGGCGGCTCGACTGGCTCGGCAACGTGCTCGTCAGTGCGGCCGGCGCCTATTTCGCGGTCGCGATCTGCGGCGAGGCGGAATTCCGGCTCGGGCGCAAGGATCCCGGAGAGGTGATCCTGGACGAGTTTGTCGCGATGCCGCTTTGTTTTCTCGGGTGGCCCGTGCTCGTTGGCCCGTTGCCGGCCTGGGTGGTGCTGCTGGCGGGGTTCGGCCTGTTCCGGTTCTTCGATATCCTGAAACCCTTTGGGATTTACCAGCTGCAGGAACTCCCGTCGGGCTGGGGCGTGGTCGTCGACGACCTCGCCGCCGCGCTCGCCGCCTGCGCGACCCTGCACCTCGCCGCCTGGGCCATCCGGTGGTGAATCCGTGCGACCGCTGATTCGCGATTAAAAAATCCGCCGTCCGCCGCTCAGTGCGAGTAGCGGCCCGACTGCACGGCGAACTCGATGCGGAGATTGCCGGCGACGCCGAGCTCGGTGCCGTCGGGGCCGTGGACCGCGCGGCCGCCGACGATCAGCAGCAGGTGGGTGCGGCTGAGAATGCTAGGGGTCTTCGTGAGCGGAATCAGGATGTCCGGCCGCAGGGCGAAGACGTTCCGGTTCTCGTCGGTGAGCAGCGAGGTGGTGCTCCACGTGCCGGTCACCGCGACGCGGAAACGCTTGAAATCGCGGGTGAGGCCGCTCGAGAGCGTGACGGAATTTCCGTGCAGCTGGTTGCGCCCGAAGTTGGGGGCGAGCGCGGTGTGCGAGAGGAAGTCCGCGGCGATGCTCGAGTACGCGATGAGATTGTAGGTGGGCACCAGCATCTTCGAGACGGCGAAATACGGCTGCACGTGGCGATGGCCGTCGGTCAGCTCCATCGGCGGCCGGCTGACCGGCGTGGAGGCTTCCGTGCCGACGCTCCAGCCGAACGGATGGAGGATCGTCATCTCCTTCTCGTATTTTCCGCCGACGCGCACCTTCGACAGGCCGTAGCCGGCGCCGTCGCCGAAGCCGTGGGTGAAATACGACTCCACCTCCGTGAGAAGCTCGACCTCATCCGCGGGCTTGGCCCGCATCCCGACCGGCAGGCGCAGGTAATCGCGGTGAAAGAAATCGCCGAGCCGCGGGCGCGCGTAGTAGCGGACCGGAAACGGGGACTTGTCCTGGAGTTTCCGGAACGGGCTCATGTTCGGGAGCCGGTCGAGCAGATCGCTGATGTCCCACGATTCCGTCGTGGTGCCCGATCCGTCCGATTGGGCCCGGCCGAAGGGCGCGACGGCGAGTCCGAGGGTGACCAGCCACGCGCTCAATCGAACGATGCGGGGCGGGGGGCGGGAAAGCATGTTGATGGGTTAGGGAAGGATGTGAAGATGTTCGGCGGGAAGTCTCACGTGCAAACCTTGTTGTAACACGTCCACTGACAGCACAACGCCTTGCGGGTTCGTAGGATCGTCGACGTACCCCTCGAGTCCATGGAGGGGTCCGCCGGACACGCGCACCCGGCGGCCGCGGGTCAGCAGCGGCCGGACGGTCAGCTCGTAGCCGGAGGCGACAATGGCCTTCACGTCGTCGAGCTGGCGGAGGAACCGGAGTTCGTCGTCGACCGGGATGAGCCGGGCCAGCAGGTCCTGCTGGTAGAGCCGGGTCTTCCGCGCGAGCGGCACGAGGGCGAAGACGTAGCCGGGAAACAGCGGCTTGGTGAACCGCTTCGTGCGGCCGGCATAGCGTCGGATGCTCGGGAGCAGGGGGAGATAGTGCGGAAACTGCTCGGCTTCCATCAGGGCGGCGAACTTCTTTTCGCAGCGCGGCCGGGTGTGGCAGACCCACCAGCGCAGCGCGGCCGCTTCCGGCAAGGGGTCGTCCATGGATTCAGCGCGCCGCCAGCTGCCGCAGGGCCTCGACGTAGCCGGGGAACCCCTTGCCGCTGATCATCGCCACGCACGCGCCGGCGGTCATCGAGGCCCGCCGGAATTTTTCGCGCTTCGAGATGTCCGAAATATGAACCTCGATGGCGGGCCGGTCCGAGGCGGCGAGCGCGTCCCGCAGCGCGATGCTGGTGTGGGAGTAGGCGCCGAAGTTGACGACGAAGGCGTCGATGCCGCGGTCCGTGAGCGCATGAATGCGGTCGACGAGCGCGCCTTCGTGGGCGGACTGGAAAAAAACGAGGCTCAGTCCGAGCGTCTTCGCCTCGCGCCGAAGCATGCGCTCGAGATCCGCGAGCGTGGCGGTGCCGTAAATTTCGGGCTGGCGCTTGCCGAGGCGGTCGAGATTCGGGCCGTGGAGGATGGCGACCTTTTTCATAGGGGATTTTCCGTGGCGATGAATTCCCAGGGCAGGCGGAATTTGCGCGACAGCTCGGCCGCGAGCGCCTTCACGCCGTGGACCTCCGTGGCGTAGTGCCCGCAGAGATAGAGGTTCAGTTTTTCCTCCTCGGCCCGGTTGAAGTGTTCCTCGCGCAGTTCGCCGGTCACGAGCGTGTCGACGCCCGCCGCGACGAGTTCGGGGACCGCGCTGTTGCCGCTGCCGCTGCAGAAGGCGATCTCCCGCGGCGTCGCGGATCCGCACTCGATCGCGATCACGCGCGGGTAAAGCGCCTCGAGCCTTGTCCGCAGGATTTCGCGGCTGAGCCGGTTCGGTGCAATGCAGCCGATGTCGCCGCCGTCGTGGGGCATGAACCCGCGCTTTGGCCGCAGCCCGAGCTGCCGCGCGAGGAGCGCGTTGTTCCCGATCTTCGGATGCGCGTCGAGCGGCAGGTGGTTCGAATAGAGCGCGCAGCCGCCTTCGACGAGGGTCGCGACGCGGGCGTAGGCGGGCCCGGTGAGGGGGCGGGGCATGTCCCAGTACATGCCGTGGTGCACGATCAGGAAATCGATGCCGGCGGCGACGGCGCGCCGGAACGGAACCACGCCCGCGTCGACCGCGGCGCCGATGCGGCTCACGCGGCCCGGATTGGCGAGCTGCAGGCCGTTGAACGCGCCCGGAAAATCCTTGAAGGCGGCGCGGCGGGTGCGCTGGTCGCAATAGGCGACGACGTCAGTGAGCTTGGTCATGGCTGGGGCCGATCCGGCAGCTATGTGCGCTAAAGCCCGCGCCGAAACTCACGAGCCAAAAATCGCCCTCGTTTCCTGGCCGCGCGGTTTTCAGTGTCTCCTCCAGCGCGAACAGGACCGAGGGGCTGCTCATGTTGCCGCAGCGGCGCAGCGTTTCGCGGCTGGCGGCGAGCGAATGCGGCGCGAGCACGGGCGCGAGGGCCTCGATCACGTCGCGTCCCCCGGGATGGGCCACGACGCGCGACACCGGCGCCGGCCCGCGTTTTTCCCAAAGTTCTCCGACGGCGGACGCGGCGAGCTCCGGAACGGAGCGGTGCAGCAGGTTGCGCAGCTTGCCGTCGCGCTGCTCGAACCGGAGTTTGTCGCGGTCCTCCGGCCGATGCAGCGTATCGAACGAGTGGGCACGCAGCCCGGGCGCGCCGGGCGTCCCGCGCCAGATCGTGGCGGCCGCGCCGTCGCTGAAGAGGCAGGCGCTGATCAAGACGCCCGGGTCGTCGTCGAGATAGAAGGCCGCCGAACACGTCTCGACGGCGACGCAGGCGACCACCGCCGCGGGGTTTGAGGCGACGAGGTGACTGGCGGCGCGCAGCGTCGGGATCGCCGCGCCGCAGCCGAGCCCGACGAGGTCCTGCAGGAAGGCGTCGCGGCGGAGACCCAGCTGTTCCGCCACGTAACTGGTGAGGCCCGGACAGAGATATCCGGTGCACGTGCAGATCAGGAGGACATCGACATCGGCGGGACGCAGGCCCGCCTGGGCCAGCGCGGAGCCGAGCGCCTGTCCCGCCAGGCGCGGCGCTTCGGCGCGGAAGGAGTCGTTGAGCTGGTCGGCGGTCCGGTCGAAGACGTGCTCGATATCGGGAACGGCGAAATGCCGCGTCTCGATCCCGTGATCGCCGCGCAGGATGCTCTGGAGAATCAGCATCGAGCGTTTTTTCAGCCGCGAGCGGACGTTCGAGCGCTGCACAATTTCCCAGCATTCCGGCTGTGTGAAGGTGGCGGCCGGGACCGCGGTGGCGAGGGCGTGAAGATGCATTTCGTCGAAGGAAAAAACTCTAGCCGCGAAGGGACGCGAATTCACGCGACCGGGGATTCGGAAGGCCGGGTCGGTTCCATTCGGATGAGTTCGGGTTCATTCGTGGTGAGAAAAGTTTTAGTGGAGGGTGGCGTAGAGGGGGCGGAGGGGCAGGAGGTGCGCGCGGCTGAGGAGGCTGAGCCAGGACTGCCGGCGGGGCCGCAGGAAATACGGGTGCAGCGCCGAGGCGGACGCGAGCCGCACGCGGAAGCGGCGGGCGAGGCGCTGCTGGATCACGCGGCAGGTCGCGAGCCACGGAGCACGGCCACGGGCGTAGGCGAGCAGCGGCGCGAGCGCGATCTCCGCGCTCTGGAAAGCCATCGCCATGCCGTTTCCGGTGAAGGGGGGAATCATCGCGCAGGCGTCGCCCAGCTGGATGCAGTCGGTGGCGGGAACCGATCGGTCGAAGCCCAGCGCGGCGACCGCGCTGAACGACGCGGGATCGAGTTCGACCTCCTCGAGCCGGGTGGCGAGCGCGCCGAGGCCGGCGGCGGCGAGGTACGCCAGCAGGAGGTCGGGACCCTTCGCGCAAAGGGACCGGCGACGAAACAATCCGCAGACGTTCACCCGCCCGGCTCCGACTGCGGAGAGGCCGACGTACGCTTCGTCGCCGAGGTGCAGCTCGAGGCCGCGCGAAAGCGGCAGGTGGTGCGCATGAAGTTTCAGGCCGAGCCAGGCGGGGCGTCCGCGGCGGCGGCCGGTCGCGAGGACGCGGCCCGGCCGCGGGCGCGGATCGGTGACGCGGGCATTCGTTTCAAGAACTCCGCCGGCCCGGACAAATTCCTCCGCGAGCCGCTGGTCGAGGACGTGGCGGCTGAGGCCGAGGGCGGGCGACGGCAGCCGCTGGATGCGGACGGATTTTTCCAGGTGGAACCACGCCACCTCGGTGTGCGGCAGGGCCCCGGCCAGCGCCGCTTCCAAGCCGAGGCGCGCAATGGTCGCGGCGGAAAGTCCGGCGATGAATTCGCCGCAGACCCGGTGGCGGGGATAACTGCCCGCCTCGAGAATCCGGACGGAAACCGCCTCGCGGCGCAGGGCCAGACCGAGGCTCAATCCGGCGAGGCCGCCGCCGACGATCTCGATGGGGCGCGGCGTCATGACGGATGGCGGATTGCCACCATCCGATAGGCGCCGAGCGCCGTCGTCGCGCAGTGGACGTTCCAGCCGGCGGTTTCGAGACCGAGTAGCCGGGGAAGTTCGTCTCCGCGGAATCCCGCCGCGATGCTGACAAGTCCGTCGTGGCGCGAGACGTGGTTCGCCCCGAGCAGGGGTGCGAAGACTCCGAAAAGCGCCTGGGAGAAACGCCGGCGCGCGGGTTCGCAGGCGAGGATGACCCGCGAATGCGCGCGGAGATTCGCGCCCAGGGCGGCGAGCTGGGCCGGGTCGAACTGGTGGAAAATCAGGTTGCCGACGACTGCGGCGTAGGGCGCGCCGCCGGAAAATTCGAGAAGGTCGGTGCGGTGCCACGCCGCCGAGGACGGCCAGCCGTCGGGACGCGGCCAGAGGTCGAGGCCGTCGACGTTCAGGCCCGCGCGATGGAGGCGCCGCGCGAGCTCGCCGGTCCCGGCGCCGAGTTCGAGGACGCGCTCGCCCGGCCCGAGGAGCGGCGGCAGCGAGCGGAGGAACCAGCGATGGTTGCCCATGACGCAGTTCGTGATGCGCAGGTCGCGGCGGTTGTGCAGCGCGGCGGGGTCGGTCGACGCGAGCGAATCGAGCAGCTCGGGCTGAAGCGTGCGTTGCATGGCTGAGAGGAGGGTTGCCGGGGCGCGGGCGGGTGTCCAGAGTGGCGGCGTTGAAAACCACCGCCGACACCGAAAGTCCCGTCGATTTGATTGCCTCGGCCGCGGAAAGGTTCCCGTACCGCCCGTCGTGGGACGAATATTTCATGGCGACGGCGGTCCTGCTCTCGACGCGCTCGAACTGCGAGCGCCTCCACGTGGGGTGCGTCATCGTGACCGGCGGCGCGCGCAAGAACCGGATCGTGGCCGCCGGCTACAACGGGTTTCTGCCGGGAACGCCGCACGTCTCGCGGCTGCGCGACGGGCACGAGCAGGCGACGGTGCACGCCGAGCAGAACGCGATCGCCGACGCCGCGCGGCGCGGGAGCTCGGTGGAGGGCTGCGTCGTGTACGTGACGCATTATCCCTGTGTGAACTGCGCGAAGATCATGGCGGCTTCGGGGATCGCGGAGATGCGCTACCGCCTGGATTACGTGAACGACCCGCTCGTGGCGCCGCTGCTGGCCGAGGCCGGCGTGAAGATCGTGCAGCTTTGAATCCGCCCGAACCGCGAAGGGACGTGAATGCGAAGCCCGAAGAATCGTGACGACCGCCGTTTTATTCGTGTGAATCCGCGTCCGTTCGTGGTTTCCTGATCCGCCATGCGTGAGCGCCGCAAAGACACCAAGTCGAACATCGCCGGGTCGCTGCTGCTGGCGCATCCGATCCTGAAGGATCCGAATTTCCGCCGGACCGTGGTGCTGATGTCGGCGCACAGTGCGGACGGCGCGATGGGCGTGGTGCTCAACCGCCCGATGGGAAAACGGCTGGGCGAATTGAACGGCGAATTTGCGCTCGGTCCGCTGGCGCCGGTGCCGCTTTTCGCGGGCGGGCCGGTCGAGCCGAAGCAGCTGCTGCTCGCGGCCTGGCAGACGCGGGAGGACGGATTCCAGATGCACTTCGGGATCGAGCCGGAGCGGGCCGCCCAGCTGGTCGGCGAGGACGGGGCGCACATCCGCGCGTTTTTGGGCTACTCCGGGTGGTCGGGCGGACAGCTCGAGCAGGAGCTCAAGCAGCAGACCTGGATCGTGACGGACGTTCCGGTGGATTTGCTGGAGCACCCGCAGGACGACGGCCTGTGGCGGGGAGTGCTCGGCGGGGTCGGCGACGAATGGCGCCTCCTCGCGGACGAACCAGAAGATCCGGCGAAGAACTGAGCAGTTGGAGATCGCAGTTCGGAGTTCGCAGATCGCAGTTCGGAGTGTTGGCGGGTGGAACGCGTTGCCCTCAACGCGTTGGATGCTCCGCCGACAGCGAAGGGCCGGCTCGCGGTTCACCGCCAGCAGCGCCTCACTTCACGGGTCGGAGACCCGTGCCACCGCAGCTGCAGCGCATCGAGCTTCACACGTTTGCGGCTCCGTCGTTCTCTCTCGTCGGCTCGCATCGCCACCGCATTCAGGGCAATGCGCTCCACCCGGAGTTCGGGAATTTCAGTTGACAGAGATATCAGCGCGCTCTGTTTTGGTTTCTTTTATGAAAGTTGTTTCCTCCATCAAGTCTGCCAAGAAGCGTCACCCGGCCTGCCAGGTGGTCCGCCGCAAGGGCAAGATCTACGTCATCAACAAAGTCGAGCCGCGTTATAAAGCGCGTCAGGGCTGATCCATAACCCCTTTTTTCCCGTGAAAGCCGAAGGCCATCCCATTCTCAACCACGTCTGCTACCTCGATATCGGTACCGGCCGGCGTTTCCTCACCAAGTCCACGATGAAGTCGGCCCGCAAGGAGCAGATCGACGGCATCGAATACTTCGTCGTCGCGCGCGACGTCACGATGGATTCCCATCCCGCCTACACCGGCGAGAAGCGCCTCGTCGACACCGCCGGGCGCGTCGAGAAGTTCACCTCGAAGTTCAAGCGCAGCGCCAGGAAGTAAGCGGCGGTCTCCCGCGAATTTTTTCAGCCCTCCGGCGCCCGTGCGGCCCGGAGGGCTTTTTTGTTGCCCCGGGTTTGGTGCCGCTGCCTGTGTAGGCCGTGTCCCCGACCAAGCTGATCTGTTTTGACTGCGACAGCACGCTGAGCGCCATCGAAGGCATCGACGAGCTCGCGCGCCTGCGGGGGCCCGCGGTCCTGGCGCGGGTGGAGCAGATGACGAACGACGCGATGGACGGCCGGGTGCCGGTCGAGAGCGTGTTTGCGCGCCGGCTCGAAATCATCGGCCCGACCCGCGCCGACCTCGCCACCATCGGCAGGAAATATCTGGAGACCGTCGAGCCCACCGCGCAGGCGACCGTGGGCGCGTTGAAAGACGCGGGCTGGACCGTGGTGATTGTGAGCGGCGGGTTCACGGCGGCGATCCGACCCCTCGCGGATTTTCTGGGCGTGGCGCGCATCGAGGCGGTGGCTCTCGAATTTGACGCCGCAGGGGCGTACGCCGGATTTGACGAACAGTTTCCGACGACCCGCTCGGGTGGGAAACCGGAGGTCGTGGAGAGACTGAAACGGGAGCTGAGACCGGTGCTGACGGTGATGGTGGGCGACGGAATGAGCGATCTCGAGGCCAAGCCGGCGGTCGACCGCTTCATCGGCTTTGGGCGCTACGTGGTGCGTCCCAGGGTCAAGGCGGAGTCGGCGGCGTTCGTGTACTCCCTGGACGAGCTTCCGCGGATTCTTCCATGATTCGTTCCTTCGCGCTCGCGGCCACGGTTCCGGACGTGCCTTTGATCCTGCTGGCGCCCTTCGCGGTGCTCCTGCTGCTGATGGCGGCGATGCCGCTGATGCCGGGGCGCGCGAGGCACGCGTGGGAGGCAAATTATGGCTGGGTGTCGCTGGGCCTGGCGGCGGCCGTGGCGGGGTACTATCTGCTCAAGATGCCTGGAGGGAGCGCGCTCGTGGCGCATACGCTTCGGGATTACGCGTCGTTCATCGCGCTCATCGGTGCGCTGTTTGTCGTCGCGGGGGGCGTGCACCTTCACGTGAACAACGAGGCGACGTGCCGGGAAAATGTCCTCTTCCTGTTCGCGGGCGCGCTCCTGGCGAACGTGATCGGGACGACGGGCGCATCGGTCGTGCTGATTCGTCCCTGGATCCGGATGAACCAGACCCGGATCAGCGGCTATCACGTCGTGTTTTTCATCTTCCTCGTCTCGAACGTGGGAGGGGCGCTCACCCCGATTGGCGATCCGCCGCTGTTCCTGGGGTACCTTCGGGGCGTGCCGTTTTTCTGGCTCGTCCAGCACGTGTGGGCGCAATGGCTCGCGACGGTCGGGCTGATCCTGCTGGTGTTCTACGTCATCGTCCGGCGTGACTTTCGCCGGACGCCGGCGCCGGTCCGAAGCGATGCGGTGCGTCACCGGAGCGGTTTCCGCGTCGATGGCTGGGCGAACGCGGGCCTGCTGGGCGTGATCGTGCTCGCGGTGTTTTTGCCTCCGCGGTTTTTTTTCCGCGAGCTCGTGATGCTCGGGGCCGCGGCCATCTCCCTGATGGCGACGCCGCGGGCGATCCATCGGCAGAATCATTTCACCTTCGCCCCGATCCGGGAGGTGGCTGTCCTCTTCGCCGGCATTTTCGTCACGATGATGCCGGCGCTGAATTATCTCGAGGCGCACGGGGGCCGGCTGGGATTCTCCAAGCCGGCGCACTATTATTATGCGACCGGCGGGATCTCCGCGGTGCTCGACAATGCTCCCGCGTATCTGAATTTGCTGGAGCTGGCCGAAAGCACGTTTGCTCCGGACGCCGGCGCCGGCGCGGAACGGTCGCAGCGCGGAGTGGCGGCGCTGATGGCCGGCCAGCCGTCGGTCATCGTGGCGATCAGCCTCGGGGCGGTTTTCTTCGGAGCGATGACCTATATCGGGAACGGCCCCAATTTCATGGTGCGCTCGATCGCGGAGTCGGCCGGGGTGCGATGCCCGGGTTTCATCGGATACGTCGTGAAATACAGCCTTCCGATCCTGCTGCCGATCATCGCGCTGACGGCGTGGCTGTTTCTTTAGCGCGTCGGCGGCGGCGCGGCGCCCGGACGAACATCGAACGTCCAACTTTCAACTTCCAACATTGTATTGGTCACCGGATCGGAATTCGACGTTGGAAGTTGAATGTTGAACGTTCGATGTTCGTCCGTCCCTCCGTCCTATCCGCCCTACGGGAAAAGGCCGCGGGCGGCCTTCGCTTCGGCGACGCGGCCGATGCCGAGGGTGAGGGCGGCGAGCCGGCGGCTGAACTTGAATTTCCGCTTCTGCGCGTCGACCGAGGCCTTGGCCTTGTCGAGCATGCCGTAGAGCTTCTCCATGACCTCGTCGCGGTCCCAGTAGAAGTTCGACAGGTTCTGCAGCCATTCGAAGTACGACACGATCACGCCGCCGGAATTGCAGAGCACATCCGGGATGAGCTCGATGTCCGCGCGCTGCTCGAGAATCTTGTCCGCGGCATTGGTCGTCGGCCCGTTCGCCGCCTCGGCGAGGAGGCGGCATTTGAGCTTCGGGGCGTTCTTGTCGGTGATCACGCGCTCGAGCGCGGCCGGAACCAGCACGGTGCACTTCAGCTCGAGCAGGTCCGCGTTCGAAATCGGCTCGGCGCCCTCGAAATCCTTCAGGACCTTGGCGTACTGGACGTAGGCCAGCGCCTTCTTCACGTTGATGCCCTTCGCGTTGTAGACGCCGCCGGTGTAGTCGGAGATCGCGATGATCCTCGCGCCGAAGTTTTCGAGCGCCAGCGCGGTTTCGCTTCCGACGTTGCCGAAGCCCTGGATGGCGACGGTCGCCTTGTTGATCGGGATCTTCATGTCCTCGAGATATTTCTTGATGAGGTAGGCGACGCCCGCGCCGGTGGCCTCGCGCCGGCCCTGGGATCCGCCGAGCGCGATCGGCTTGCCGGTCACGACGGCGGGCGAGAGATGGCCGACGTGCGTGGAATAGGTGTCCATCATCCAGCCCATGATCTTTTCGTTGGTGCCGACGTCCGGCGCGGGGACGTCCATGTGCGGCCCGAGAAAATTCACCATTTCCTGCATGTACCGCCGCGAGAGGTGTTCGAGCTCGGATTCGGAGAGCTGCTTCGGATCGACGATGACTCCGCCCTTCGCGCCGCCGTAGGGCAGGCCGACGAGGGAGCATTTCCAGCTCATCCACATCGCGAGCGCGGCGACCTCGCCGATGGTGACGTCCTGATGAAAGCGGATGCCGCCCTTGGACGGGCCGGTCGACACATTGTGCTGCACGCGGTAGCCTTCGAACACGGTGACGCTCCCGTCCTTGCGGCGGACGGGGAGCGTGACCGCCATGCAGCGCCGCGGGTATTTGGTGCGATCGCGGATGGCCTCCGGAAGATTGATCGCATCGGCGGCCTGGTCGAACTGGCGGCAGGCCATTTTAAAAACATCTGAATCGTAGAGGGTGGAGATGATTGCTTTGGACATTGGAGCAAACGGTTGGGACGGTGGCGGGGATGGGCCGTCTTGAGCGGGATAAACTTGGGTGAAAGCGGGGGGTTTAGCAATTGGCTTCCGGGTGGCCGGAACCTTCAATGATCCGCCTAATCCCGATGAACACGGCGCATGATAAATGGGCGTGATGATTAAAATAATCCGCTGGCTCGCCGAGAAGGCGGCGGCGGCGGGACTCATTCTTGGCCTCGGCCTGGCAGCATCCGGGGTGTGGCTGTTTCTCCGGGACAACGTCGACTTCGACGAGTGGCGGCACGACGTGATGCGCACGCTGACCGGTGAGCGCGCGAAGGTTCAGTCCGCGCTCGCCGACGTGCAGCGCCGCCTCGGGCAAACGTCCGCGGGGATCGCGGCCGAGCAGGATCGGATCCGCCAGTCGGACAAGATCATCGCGCAACTCACCCAGCTCGACAGCACGTGGGACCGGCTCACGGGCGACGCCCAGCAGAAGGCGAACCGCGAGCGGCGGACGAAGCTGGAGCAAACCCGGGCGGAGACCGCGGCGCACGTCGCGGCACTCCAGACCGACTTCCAGCGCACCACGTGGGAGCGCGACGGCTTGGAAATCGCGCTCGGCAAGCTCGACACCCAGCTTCGCACCATCGAGTCGAAGCGCTCGAAGGTTTACCATTACCTCGAGCGCGTCTGGAATTACCGGCTCGGGCGCTTCACGGTGAAGGTCTGGGTTTATCTCACGCTGGGCCTGTACTTTTTTGGGCCGACGATCGGGAAGCTGGCGCTCTATTTCGCGCTGGCGCCGCTGATTGTTCGCGGCCGGCCGGTGCGCCTCGCGGAGTCGCAGCCGGAGATGCCGGGCGTGGGGCTCAGCCATGTGTCGGTCGACATCACGCTGCTGCCGGGCGAGCGCCTCTGGGTGCGGGAGAAGTTCCTGCAGGCGTCGGATGAAGGATTGAAGCGGAAGATGCGATTCCTGCTGGATTGGCGGATGCCGCTGACCTGGATGGCGAGCGGGCTGACGGAACTCGTGGAGATGAGGAACCGGCATCTCGCGCGGGAATTCGTCTGCACGCTGTCGAACCGGGCCGACCCGCACAGCGAGCTCGCGGTCGTCATCCTGCGCCCGGGCGTGACGATGGTCCTGCGCCCGAGTTTCATCGCCGGAGTGATCCTCGGCGCCGGTCAGGCGCTGAAGGTCCGGCGGCGCTGGCAGCTGCTCCGCTGGCAGGCATGGGTCACGCTGCAGTTCCGCTTTCTCGAATTTCACGGGCCGTGCCGGCTGGTGATCGCCGGGAGCCGGGGCGTCCGGGCGGAATGGCTGGTGAACCGCGCGGAAAACCCCCATCCGGCGCGGCGGACCAACCAGGATGCGACGATCGGCTTCACGCCGAATCTCGATTACCAGCCGGTTCGCGCGGAGACGTTCTGGAGTTATTACCGCGGCATGAACCCGTTGTTCGACGATTTGTTCTCGGGGCAGGGACTTTTCCTCTGCCAGCAGGTCTCTGCGGACGGCGATGCGAGGAAAGCGCGGAAGTTTTGGTCGAATGTGTGGGGCGGCGCGCTCAAGGTCTTTGGTCTCTGACGATGCTTTTCAAACTCAAGTCCGATTACAAACCCGAGGGCGACCAGCCCCAGGCGATCGAGAAACTGGTCCAGTCGATCAAGGCGGGCAACCGGGACCAGACGCTCCTCGGCGTCACCGGTTCCGGCAAGACGTTCACCATGGCGAACGTCATCGCGCAGAACGACCGGCCGACCCTCATCATCTCGCACAACAAGACGCTCGCGGCGCAGCTGTACTCGGAGTTCAAGAATTTCTTCCCGGACAGCGCCGTCGAGTACTTCGTCAGCTACTACGATTATTATCAGCCCGAGGCCTACATCCCCTCGAGCGACACGTTCATCGAGAAGGACTCGTCGATCAACGAGGAGATCGAGCGGCTGCGCATCTCGACCACCAGCTCGCTCGTGTCGCGGCGCGACGTGATCGTCATCGCCAGCGTGTCGTGCATCTACGGCCTCGGCTCGCCCGAGGAGTTCACCGCGATGCGCATCCCGCTGCAGCGGGGCCAGCGGTTCGGGCGGCACCAGCTGCTCGAGCGGCTGGTCGACAACATCTACGAGCGAAACGACATCGAGCTGAAGCCCGGCCGTTTCCGGGTGCGCGGCGACGTCGTCGACATCATGCCGGCCTACCTCGAGAACGGCCTGCGGGTGGAATTCTTCGGCGACGAGATCGAGTCGCTCAGCGAGTTCGATCCGCTGACGGGCGACGTGCTGCGTCCGTTCGACCTCTTCGACCTGTATCCGGCCAACCAGTATGTCACCAGTCGCGGCAAGCTCGAGCCGGCGATCGCGGCGATCAAGGCCGAACTGGACGAGCGCGTCGCCTTCTTCGAGCAAAGCGGCCAGTACCTCGAGGCGCAGCGGATCCGGATGCGCACGAATTACGACCTGGAAATGCTCCAGGAAATGGGATTCTGCAACGGGATCGAAAACTACTCCCGGCACCTGACCGGCCGGCGCCCCGGCGAGCGCCCGTTCTGCCTGATCGACTTTTTCCCGAAGGATTTTCTCCTGATGATCGACGAGAGCCATGCGACCGTCCCGCAGATCGGCGGGATGTTCAACGGCGACCGCGCGCGGAAGACGACGCTCGTGAACTTCGGGTTCCGGCTGCCGTCCGCCCTGGACAACCGCCCCCAGAGCTTCGAGGAGTTCACGCAGGTCACGGGGCAGACGCTGTACGTGTCGGCCACGCCGTCGGAGTACGAACTCAAGCGCTCGAGCGTGGTCGCCGAGCAGCTGATTCGTCCGACGGGCCTGCTTGATCCGGAGATCTCGGTCCGGCCGGCCAAGGGGCAGGTGGAGGACCTGATCGGCGAGATCCGCCGGGCGACGGAGGCCGGCGAGCGCGTACTGGTCACGACGCTGACGAAACGCCTCTCGGAGGACCTCACGAGCTTCCTGCGCGAGGCGAAGATCCGCGTGGAATATCTCCATTCGGACATCGACGCGATCGAGCGGGTGGAAATCCTCCGCAACCTGCGCCTCGGAAATTTCGACGTGCTGATCGGGATCAATCTCTTGCGGGAGGGCCTCGACCTGCCCGAGGTGGCGCTCGTGGCGATTCTCGACGCCGACAAGGAAGGTTTCCTGCGCAGCGAAACCAGCCTGATCCAGACCGCCGGACGCGCGGCGCGGCACGAGAAGGGTCGCGTGATTTTTTATGCGGACAACGAGACGGTGTCGATCAAGCGGACGATCGCGACGGTGACCTACCGCCGGGAAAAACAGCTGGCGTACAACCAGGCCCACGGAATCACGCCGCAGAGCGTGAAGCGGGCGGCGCAATCCAGCCTGCACACCTACGATGGCACGGGAGTGCGCGACGAGCCGACGGTGGCGGAGTCCGTGGACGACGTCGCGGCGGTGATCGCGGAACTGGAGGAGGAGATGCAGGACGCGGCGGGACGCCTGCAGTTTGAGCGGGCCGCGGTGTTGCGCGACCAGATCAATGCCCTTAAGTCAGGCGATTATAAGAAGTCGGCGCGGCCGGCTTTGGCGAATTATCCGACCAGGGGAGCGAAGCCGAAGCGGGGTCGATAGGGAGCGCGAGGTCTGCGATCGCCGCTCGGTTCCTAGCCGGGCAGCTTCTGCCGCTCGGCCTTCAGGACGCCGATGCTCGGGAGATTCCGATATCGCTCCGCGTAATCGAGGCCGTAGCCGACCACGAACTTGTCGGGAATCTTGAAGCCCACGAAGTCGGCCTCGAACGGCACCTGCCGCCGGCCCTTCTTGTCGAGGAGCACGCACACCCGCATGCTGGCCGGCTGGAGTCCGCGGATCATGCCGGCCACGAGCGACAGGGTCTTTCCCGTGTCGAGGATATCGTCGACGAGCAGGACGTGGCGGCCGGTAACGTCGAGCATGAGCGAGTGCACGAGCTTCGGCGTGCCGTGGGACTCGGTGGCGTTGCCGTAACTCGAGATGCGGATGCAGTCGAGGCGGACGGGGTTGTCGATCTGGCGGAGGAGGTCCGCGGTGAAAAGAATCGCCCCGTTCATCACCGAGATGAACGTGAGTTCCTCGTTCCCGTAGACGCGCTTCAGCTCGGCCCCGAGCTCCGCGACGCGCTGCTTGATCGCCTCCTCGGTGATCAGCTCGGTTTCGATGTCGGGATGGAGGGGAAGGCGGGCCATGGTTGAGGCGAGCAAGAGGGTGTTTTGGGGTCGGCTCAAGCCTCCAGCGCATCGGGGCGAAGCGTCTCCTCTTTCTAGCGCGGGCGCGAAGGCCCGGGCCGCTCCGCTCTATTCCTTTGACTTGCCCTAGGGCGAAATCTTGCTTCGCCGCCGATGACCCCGCGCGCATGATTTCAATCCGCATCCGGAATCTGACCAAGCGTTTTGGCGCGGTGACGGCGCTGCATCAGCTGGACCTCACGATCAATCCCGGGGAGCTGTTTTTCCTGCTGGGCCCGAGCGGCTGCGGCAAGACGACGCTGCTCCGGTGCCTCGCGGGTTTTTATATTCCGGATGAAGGCTCGATCTTCTTCGACGACGCCGACGTCACGCGCCTGGCCCCGCACAAGCGGAACACCGGGATGATGTTCCAGAGCTACGCGCTGTGGCCGCACATGAGCGTCGCCGAAAACGTCGCCTTCGGGCTCGTGGAGCGAAAGGTCGCGCCCGCCGAAATCCGCCGGCGGGTGGGCGAGGCCCTCGAGTCGGTGCGGATGGGCGGCTACGCGGACCGGCGGACCAACCAGCTTTCCGGCGGCCAGCAGCAGCGCGTGGCGCTGGCGCGCGCGCTGGTGATCCGTCCGCGGTGCCTGCTGCTGGACGAGCCGCTCTCCAATCTGGATGCGAAGCTTCGGCTCGAGATGCGCCTCGAGATCCGCCGGGTCTGCAAGGAATTCAACCTGACCACGGTCTACGTGACGCACGACCAGAAGGAGGCGCTCTCGATTTCCGACCGGATGGCCGTGCTCGACAGCGGGCGCATCCTGCAGGTCGGGGCGCCCGATGCGGTGTATCGGCGGCCATCGTGCAAGACCGTCGCCAACTTCATCGGCGAGACCGATTTCATCGGCGGCAAGGTTGTCGGCATCGATGGCGGGACGCTTCGGGTCGAAACCGCGCTGGGCCTTTTCACCGGCGTCGCCGGCGATCCGGCGCAGCCGTTCGGAATCAACGAGGTCGTGACGCTGTCCGTGCGGCCGGAATGCTGGCGTCTCAAGCGCGAGCGCCCGCCGGGCAACGCCGTGCCGGGGCGCATCGGGGAATCGATCTATCTCGGCGAGGTCGCGCAGTACGACTTCATCGCCGGCGGCGCGCATCTGAAGGTTCTGGAGATGAACCCGCGGTTCCTCGACCCGGCGGCGGGCGGCGAGCTGTACGCGGCCGTCGCGCCCGAGGACGTCGTCGTGCTCAGGAACTGAGCGCCATGATCAAGCGCGTGATCATCGTCGCGGCGCTGGTGGCGACGGTTGCCCTGCCGTTTCTCCTGCGGCCGAAGCGGCCGGGGGCGGCGAAGGCGGATGTCACCGTCGTGATCATCACGCCCCACAACGAGGCGATCCGGTCGGAGTTCACCCGCGGATTCTCCGCCTGGTACCGGGAGCGCACGGGAAAAACCGTGGCGGTCGACTGGCGCGTGATCGGCGGCACGAGCGACATCGCGCGGTTTCTCGAGGCGGAATATGTCGCGGCCTTCCGGAATCATTGGACGAACCGGCTGGGGAAGCCCTGGAGCGCGGCGGTCCAGGCCGGCTTCAGCAATCCCCGTCTGCCCGCCGACGCGCCGCCGGTCGTGCAGGAGGCGAGAAAGGCGTTTCTGGAATCGAACGTGTCGTGCGGGATGGATCTCTTCTTCGGCGGGGGCAGCTACGATTTCATCCGGCAGGCGGAGGCGGGGCGGATTGTCAGCGCGCCCCTGCTGCAGGCTCATCCGGATTGGTTCCGGGAGGACGTGATCCCGCAGAATTTTGCCGGCGAGGCCTATTGGGATCCCGAGGGCCGCTGGTACGGCAATGTGCTCAGCACTTACGGCGTGCTCTACAACCGCGATTCGCTCGCGCGCCTGGGGATCGGGCGGCCGCCGGAACATTGGGACGATCTCAGCGATCCGCGCCTGTACGGCGAGATCGGCCTCGCTGATCCCACCAAGAGCAGCTCGATGGCCAAGGCGTTTGAGAATCTGATCCAGCAGAAAATCCAGCGGCGGCTGGCCCAGTTGCGCGCCGCGTCTCCGGCCGCGAACGCCCGCGACCTCGAGCCGCGGGCCGTGGCCGACGGCTGGCTCGCGGGCCTGCGGCTCGTGCAGCGGATCGGGGCCAATGGGCGCTATTTCACCGACTCCTCGCAAAAGTCGCCGATCGACGTCGCGCAGGGCGACTGCGCGGTCGGCATCGCGATCGATTTTTATGGGCGCGCCCAGGCGGAGGTGACCGAGGCGCGGGGCCGGGGGACGGCGCGGCTGGCATTCGTCACGCCGCGCGGCGGCACGGTCGCGTCCGTCGACCCGATCGCGCTCCTGCGCGGCGCGCGCAACCGGGAAACCGCCGAGGCCTTCATGGAGTACACCCTCTCGATGGAGGGACAGAAGCTGTGGAATTTCAAACCCGGCACGCCGGGCGGACCGCAGCGGTTCGCGCTCCGCCGGCTGCCGGTGCGCAAGGATTTTTATGCGCGGGGCGACTGGAGAAATCTCCGCAGCGACCCGGACGCGTCGCCGTTCGCCGACGAGGAGCATCTCGTTTATCGGCCCGAGTGGACCGGGTGGTTATACCGCGAACTCGCCTTCGTGATCCGGGTCATGTGCCTGGACACCCACTCCGAGCTGAAGGAGGCGTGGCACGAGATCATCCAGGCCGGCTCGCCGCCCGAGGCGCTCGCCGTGCTGGGCGACCTGAGCGAAATCAGCTACGACCGCATGGACGGAATCCGGCGACGGTTGAATTCAAAGGACAAGGTGGACGAGGTTCGTCTCGCGAACGAACTGGCGCAGCATTTCCGGCGGCAATACGAGCGCGCCGCGGAGATCGCGCGCGAAGTCCGGAAGGCGAAATAGAGACGGCGGACCCGGGGCCAGCGCCTTGGAGCGGGTAGCACGGGTCTCCGACCCGTGTGGGCGGACTCTGCCAACGGAGAACGTCGAGCACACCCGTTTAGCTCGAGTCCATCTTCACGGGTCTCCGACCCGTGTGGGCGGACTCTGCCAACGGAGAACTTTGAGCACACCCGTTTAGCTCGAGTCCATCTTCACGGGTCGGAGACCCGTG
>JAQGON010000221.1 GCA_028293565.1 Verrucomicrobiota bacterium
GGAAAAATCTTCAGCACGTTTTGTATCGGAAAGTAGGCGCGTCCGGCGCAGTGGCTCAGTCGAGCGCCGGCTTTAATGGCGTGATTCTCTCCGCGCTTCGCACGTACATCAGCTCGCAGGCGCCGGCACCGGTGTCCTCGCGGGTGAGGGAGCTGGACCAGACGCGGCCTTGGGGGCCGCGCGCTTCGACGAGATCGCCGGTCAGTTTAATGATGGCGCCCGTCGGGAGGTTGAACACGAATTGCTCGACCTGCGGGGAGGCGGGGATGACGTGGACGTTGGCCGAGTGGGTGGCGATCTCGTTCCTCGGGATCGGCGGCTGGCCGCGCCACTGGTAGAAATAGAAGCGAAAGCCTTGCGAGATTTCGAGGCCGCTCAGGACGGACTCGTCGGACATGCGGCCCCAGCCGAGCACGAGGTCGATCGGCACCAGCTCGTGCGCTTCCTCGTGGCGATACCGCCGGCTGCCGAGGACGCGCGCGGCGATGGTGTAGCTGGCGAGACTGGCAATTTTGTAACCGCCGATCTCGGCACAGGGCGCTTTCTCGACGAGTTGCTGTTGCGGCTCGTCCGGCGCAAGCACGCCGGATTCGTAATGCACGGATCGCCACGGGCGGTGGCGATACGCCGCCAGAATAACGCCCGCGGTGAGAACACAAAACCCGAGTCGAACGACGGCGGTCGCGCACCGCTGAAGCCAGGGCCGGCTTCCTTCGAAGGGAGACCGTCGACCCGTGTGAGCGGTCGCAGTTCTCAAATGTTCGCAAAGGTCGTTCAAATGGCAGAGAGCTTGCTCTGCGAACGAAGCACAACGCGCGCCCTTCTTCTCACACTTATGATGGACAGTGGAACTTCTATTGCGGTCGCCGAAACTCCCTCCGAGGCGACCTATCGCAGCATCGTGGAGCACGCGATCGAAGGAATATTTCAGACGACCCCGAACGGACGGTATCTTTTGGCGAACCCAGCGCTCGCTCGCATCTACGGGTACGGCTCGGTCGGAGAGCTGAGGCAGAGCGTTTCGGAGATCGCGCGGCAGCTTTACGTCGAGCCTGATCGGCGCACGGAGTTCATCCGGCTCATGAATGCGTCGGACGCGGTCTGGGGGTTCGAGTCGCAGATCTTCCGGAAGGACGGGAGCGTGATCTGGATCAGCGAAAACGTCCGGGTCATCCGTGACGACGCGGGCGAAGTCGCCTATTACGAAGGGACCGTTTCCGATATTACCGAAAGCAAGCGCGCCCAGGAGGAGATGAAACGCGCCCGCCTCGCTGCCGAGGAGGCGAGCCGTTCGAAGAGCCAATTCGTGGCGAACATGAGCCACGAGCTGCGCACTCCGCTGAATGCGATCATCGGGTACAGCGAGCTGATGCGCGAGGAGGCCGACGAGATGGGGTTGCCGAGCTTTGTGAAGGATCTGCTAAAGATCGAGGGCGCGGGGAAGCATCTGCTGGAGCTCATCAACAGCGTACTCGATATCGCGAAGATCGAAGCAGGCAAGATGGATGTGTACGCGGAGACCTTCGACGTGGGGACGATGGTGCGCGAAGTCACGGCGACGATTGCGCCGGTCGTGGAGAAAAACGGGAATCACTTCGAGGTGTCGATGAGCGGCGATCTGGGGACGATGCAGTCGGACCTGACGAAGCTTCGGCAGAGCCTTTTCAACCTGCTCGGCAACGCGGGCAAATTTACCAAAGAGGGACGGGTCTCGCTGCAGGTCACCAAGGAGACGGTGGACGGCCGGGAGTTCATGCTCTTCCGCGTCTCCGACACCGGCGTGGGAATGACGCGGGAGCAGTCCGAGAAACTCTTCAAAGCGTTTACGCAGGCGGACGCGTCCACGACGCGGAAATTCGGCGGCACCGGGCTTGGGCTCGCGATCACACGCGAGTTCAGCCGGCTGCTCGGCGGAGAGACGACGGTGGAAAGCTCGATAGGGCGCGGCTCGTCCTTCACGCTCAGGCTGCCGGTTACCTTCACCAATTCGCCCCGGGAAGAGAGCGGCGCCCCCGCCTGCGTGACCTCATCGGCGGAACTCACTGAGCTCGCGCTGCTGCAACAACCACTCGTGCTCCTGATCGACGATGACCCGACGGTCCACGAGCTGGTGCGCCGGTTTCTGCAAAAGGAAGGTTTCCGCACGGTCTGCGCGCAAAGCGGTGCGGAGGGGATCGAGCTGGCCAAAAAACTGCAGCCTTCCGTGATCGTGCTGGACGTAATGATGCCGACGATGGACGGCTGGTCCGTGCTCACCCGGCTGAAAGGCGACAGAGCGGTCTCGGAAATCCCGGTCGTAATGCTGACGATGGTCGACAATAAGGAGATGGGATTTTCGCTCGGCGTCGACGACTACATGCTGAAGCCGATCGAGCGCGGCAACTTCGTCTCCATTCTCCGGAAATACTGCTCGCTGAACGCGCCGCCGACCATCCTCGTCGTGGAGGACGATGCGACGACCCGGGATCTCCTGCGGACGTCGCTCGAGCGCGAGGACTTCATCGTGGTCGAGGCTTGCGACGGCGTGGCCGGGCTCGAGACCCTGGCCTCGATTCGCCCTGCGCTGATCCTGCTCGATCTCATGATGCCGAAGCTGGACGGCTTCGAATTTGCACGGCACGTGCGCGCTCATCCCGAGTGGAAGGACCTTCCGATCGTGGTCATGACGGCGAAGAATATCACCGCGGACGATCGCTTCCGGCTCGATGGCCAGGTCAATCGCATCCTGCAAAAGGGCGCCTGCGGCCGGGAAGAGCTGCTGGCGGAAATCAGCTCGAGAATTGCTCGCGCCACCAAACCGGCTGAACCCACACTCGCCGCCGCTTAATTTTTGATACGATGAAGAAACTCCTGCTCGTGGAAGACAACGAATTGAACCGCGACATGCTCTCCCGCCGGCTGGCGCGCCGCGGCTTCGAAGTGCTGCTGGCCAATGACGGCCAGGCCGGCATCGACGAGGCGAACCGGCAT
>JAQGON010000227.1 GCA_028293565.1 Verrucomicrobiota bacterium
AACGGGTCTCCGACCCGTTTGGGCGGACTCTGCCAACGGAGAACGTCGAGCGCACCTGTTTAGCTCGAGTCCACCTTCACGGGTCCGGAGACCCGTGCCACGCCCACCCTCTTGCTTTTTCCCAAACTCGGCTAAGATAGCGGGCTCCCTCGTCACCTCCTCCCTCACTCCCTTTCCCTCCCATGTCCACCGCCACGCCGCAGAAATTCGAGTTCCAAGCCGAGATCAAGCAGCTCCTCGATATCGTCATCCACTCCCTCTATACTGAGAAGGAAATCTTCGTGCGCGAGCTCGTGTCCAACGCCTCCGACGCCCTGGAAAAATTCCGCCACACGCACATCACCGAGAAGGACATCGCCGACGACCAGCTCGCGCTCGAGATCAACGTCACGACCGACGACAAGGCGAAGACGATCACGCTGCAGGACTCCGGCATCGGCATGACCCGTGCGGAGCTGATCGAGAATCTCGGCACCATCGCCCACTCCGGCTCGAAACAGTTCCTCAAGTCGCTCGGCGAGGCCGGCGCCAAGAACGCGAACCTCATCGGCCAGTTCGGCGTCGGTTTCTACTCCGCCTTCATGGTCGCGAAAACCGTGAAGGTCTACTCCCGCTCCTGGCGCAACGACGAGCCCGGCCACGTCTGGACCAGCGACGGGTCCGGCAGCTACGAGGTCGAGGAGGCCGCCGACGTCACCCGCGGCACCAAGGTCGTGATCGAGCTGAAGGACGACTGCGCCGATTTCGCGCAGGACTGGAAGATCAAGGAAATCCTCGAGCGCTACAGCGCGTTCGTCTCCTTTCCGATCAACCTCAACGGGAAGCGCGTCAACACCGTGCAGGCCCTCTGGCTGCGCTCGAAGAACGAGATCAAGGACGAGGAGTACACCGAGTTCTACAAGTTCCAGGCCCACGCCTTCGACGAGCCCCGGCTGCGCCTGCACTTCTCCGCCGACGCCCCGCTCGCGATCAACGCGCTGCTGTTCGTGCCGAAGGAAAACACCGAGAAACTCGGCTTTGCGCGCTCCGAGCCTTCCGTCGCGCTCTACTGCCGCAAGGTGCTGATCGACGCCAAGCCGAAGGACCTACTCCCGGAGTGGCTTCGCTTCCTCAAGGGCGTCGTCGATAGCGAGGACCTGCCGCTCAACATCTCGCGCGAAACCATGCAGGACCGCGCGCTGATCGAGAAGCTGAACAAGGTCATCACGAAGCGCTTTCTCAAATTTCTCGACGAGGAGGCGAAGAACCGCGCGGAGGCGTTCGCGGAATTCTACCAGGAATTCGGCATCTTCCTGAAAGAGGGGGCCGCGATGGACTTCGGCCACAAGGAACAGCTGACGAAGCTGCTCCGCTTCGAGTCCTCGCTCACCGAGAAGGGAAAGGCGACCAGCCTCGGCGATTACGTCTCGCGCATGGGCGCCGACCAGAAGGAAATTTATTACCTCGTGGGCCCGAACCGCGCCGCCATCGAGAGCGGCCCCTACCTCGAAGGATTCAAGGCGCGCAACCTCGAGGTGCTTTTCTGCTACGAGGCTGTGGACGAATATGTGATGAACAATGTCCGCGAGTTCGACGGCAAGAAGCTGACGGCCGCCGACCACGCCGACGTGAAGCTCGCCGACCTGCCGAAGGCGGAAGGCGCGCTCGGCGAGGACGACACGAAGAAGCTCACGACCTGGCTTAAGGAAACCCTTGGCGACCGCGTCGCCGAGGTGAAGGCGAGCGACCGTCTCGTCGACTCGCCCGCGCTGGCGCTGAACGCCGACAAGTTCATGTCGCCGCACATGCGCCGCATGATGAAGGCGATGAACCGAGGCGGCGACAATTCGCCGCTGCGCGTGAACCTGGAAATCAATCCGCGCGCCGCGGTGATGAAGCGGTTGTTTGAAACGCACACCGCCGCGCCGGAAAAGGCGAAGCTCGTCGCCGAGCAGATCCTCGACAACGCCCTGATTTCCGCCGGCCTGCTCGACGACGCGACCCCGATGGTCGCCCGTCTCTACAAGCTCCTGGAAAGCATCTAGGCCCTGCCCAAAGCCTTGGTGGAACGCATTGTCGTGGACCCTGAGCTTGTCGAATGGGCCCCAATGCGTTGGCCGCTCCGTCGACCTTCCAAGCCCCGCTCGCCCTCCAGCGCGCAAGCTAAAGGTTCACCGCGAAGGGCGCGAAGCACGCAAAGCTCAATCCAAGGAGGATCGGATCGGACTTCGCGTCCTTCGCGCCCTTTGCGGTGAACCCGTCCGGCTCAGCCGTTCGCGTACTGCCAGTTCCGCTTTTTTCCCTCGGCGATCCAGCCGATCGCGGTCGACAGCCGCGTTTGCCGCGTCTCGTCGCGCCTGGCCTCCGTGATCCACTCGACGTACTCCCGGCGCTGCCCGGGCGCAAAACCCTGAAACGCCTCCGCCGCCGCGCGGTTTTTTTTCAGCGCCGCCGCGAAATCCACCGGCACCCGCAACGGCTTTCGCGGCTTTGGCTTCGGCCGCGCCGGTCCGCCGGCGGCGATCAGCTTCGCGGCCTGCCGGATATAACCCACCATCGCGGCGTCGCTCGGGAGATCCGCCCGCGTTGCGATCCGGCCCAGGCTTCCCATCGCCTGCTCCGCCTTGGCCCCCGCTGCGCCGATCGCCTGGGCCATCCCCTGGTGCCAGAAACCGAAGGCGCAATGCTCCTTGAAGGCCGCCATCCCGCAAAGGATTTTTCCGTCGTAGGTGAAGGACGGCATGCCCCACTTGATCGTCTCCTCCGCGCCAGGGCAGGCCCGATGCACCAGCCGTCGCACGTGAATCAGGACGGGCTTGGCAAAATCCGCCGCCTGGTCGAGGTACGCGTCAACCCGGGGGTCGGTGGACGTCTTCATTGGCCAACCGATAATCGGCCCGCCCTCACCGGACCAGCCAATTGTGCCACCCACCGAAGCGGCGGCGGCCTGGGACCGAGCCGGCGCCGCCGGTCTGGATTTTGGCTGGCGGCACAAAGGGAATTCGGAAACCTGACCCCATGATAAAATTCGCCCGTCTCCTGGCGACGTTCGCCGCCTCCATCCTCCTGGCTCTCGGCGCATCCGAGAGCACACCTCTGCCCTCCACCAAGCTCCTCCGTTTTCCCGCGACCAACGGCCGGCAGATCGTCTTCTCCTACGCGGGCCAGCTCTACACCGTCGGCCTCGACGGCGGCACCGCCCGCCGACTGACCGACAGTCCCGGCTACGCGATCTTTCCGCGCTTCTCCGCCGACGGAACCCAGCTCGCCTTCACCGCTCAATACGACGGCAACACCGAAGTCTATGCGATGCCCGCCGACGGAGGAGTCCCAAGGCGGCTGACGACCTCCGCCACGCTCGACCGCGACGATCTCGCCGACCGGATGGGGCCGAACAACGTCGTCATGGGCTGGAAGAACACGAGCAGCGAAGTCCTCTTCCGCTCCCGCTGGAAATCCTTCAATCCGTTCATCGGCCAGCTCGAGACGGTAAAGCTCGACGGCGACCTGCCCGCTCCGCTGCCGGTGCCGCGCGGCGGGTTCGCCTCCTTTTCCCCCGACGACACCAAGATCGCCTACAACCGGGTCTTCCGCGAATTCCGCACCTGGAAACAGTATCGCGGCGGCATGGCCGACGACATCTGGATCTTCGACCTGAAGACGGGCGCGCTCGAAAACATCACGAACCATCCCTCGCAGGACATTTTCCCGATGTGGGCGCCGAACGGAAAAATCTATTTCGTCTCCGAACGCACCGCGCGGGCCAACCTGTTCAGCTACGATCTCGGCACGAAACAGACGAAACAGCTGACCGCGTTCGACCAGTACGACGTGAAGTTCCCTTCCCTCGGCAAGGGCGCCATCGTGTTCGAACAGGCGGGCCAGGTCTGGAAGCTGGACCTCGCCACGGAAAAATCCGCGGCCGTTCCGATCACCGTCAGCGAGGACGCGGCTGCTGTCCGACCCGGCTTGGTGAACGTCGCCAAATTCGTCGCCAGCGTCGAGCCCTCGCCCGACGGGCACCGCGTCACGGTCGTGGCGCGCGGCGACGTGTTCACGGCGCCGGCCAAGGACGGCCCCGTCCGGAATCTCACGCAGACCCCGGGAATCCACGAACGCGCCGCCACCTGGTCGCCCGACGGGAAATGGATCGCCTACCTCTCCGACGCGACCGGCGAGTTCGAAATCTACGTCCGGCCGCAGGACGGGAAGGGCGCGGCGACCCAGCTCACGACGAACGACGACACCTATCCCTACGCGCCCGTCTGGTCGCCGGATTCGAAAAAACTTCTCTGGGGCGACCGGAAGCAGCGCCTGCGCTATGTCGACGTCGAGACCAAGGTGGTCTCCGCGGTCGCGGAAAACCCGGACGCGCCGATCGAGCAGTACGAGTGGGCGCCGGACTCGCAGTGGATCACCTACATCCGCCAGGAGCACGGCACACTCGCGAAGGTCATGCTCTACGGCCTTGCCGGCCAGCAGACGCTCGCGGTCACCGATGGCTGGTACGATTCGAGCCGCCCGGTGTTCAGCGACGAAGGCAAATGGCTCCTCTTCGCGTCGGCCCGCGATTACCACCCGATCTACTCGGACACCGAATGGAACCACGCCTACCTCGACATGGAGCGGGTCTACCTCGTGGCGCTGGCAAAGGACACCGCGTCGCCGTTCGCACCCAAGAGCGACGAGGTCGGGGCCGACAAGGACGAGGAAAAAACCGAAATCTCCAAGGCAGAAACCTCGAAACCCGAGGGCGAGAAAAAAGAGGGCGCGAAGTCCGCGCCGAAGAAACCCGTTGTCGTGAAAGTGGACTCCGACGGCCTCGCCGAGCGCGTGATCAGCCTGCCGGTCGCTTCGTCGAACTATGGCCCGATCCGCATGGTCGGCGACAAGGTTTACTATCGGCGCGTGCCGGGCGGCCCGGTCTCGGGCGGCGGCGGCGGCGAGGGCTTCGGCGGCGCGAGCAACCACCGGTCCATCGTCGCGTTCTACGACCTGAAGGCGCGGAAGGAAACGGAGCTCGGAAACTTCGACGACTTTGAAATCAGCGCGAACGGCAAAAAAATGCTCGTCCGCGTGGGCCGCGATTACTCGATGGTCGATCTGCCGGGCGCCAAGCTGGAGCTGAAGCCGGAATCCAAGATCGACCTTTCCGGCCTCGAGGTCCGCCTCGACCGCCGCGCCGAATGGGCCCAGGTCTTCAACGAGAGCTGGCGCCAGATGCGCGACTTCTTCTACGCGCCCAACATGCACGGCGTCGACTGGAACGCCCAGCGCGAAAAATATGGCGCCCTGGTCCCGTCCGTCGCCCATCGCAACGATCTCACCTACCTCATCGGCGAGATGATCGGCGAGCTCCACATCGGGCACTCGTATGTCGGCGGCGGCGACCGCGCCGAGGCCCCGCGGATTCGCACCGGCCTGCTCGGCGCCGAGCTTACGCGCGACCCGGCCAGCCGCGCCTACCGCATCGACCGGATTCTTCACGGCGACAACTGGCAGGTGAAGACGCGTTCGCCGCTCACGGAGCTCGGCGTCAACGTCAGCGCCGGCGACTTCATCCTCGCCGTGAACGGACAGCCGACCCGCGAGCTGGCCAACATCTACAGCGCGCTCGTCGGCACGGTGGGAAAACAGATCGTGCTGCGCGTGAATTCAAAGCCCGTCGACGACGGCGCGCGCGACGTGACGGTGGTGCCCATCGCCGATGAAGCACCGCTCTATTACGAAGCCTGGGTCCAGCGCAACCTCGCCACGGTCGCGGCGAAGACCGGCGGCAAGGTCGGCTATCTCCACATTCCCGACATGGGCCCGGAAGGGCTGAATGAATTTGTCCGCCGCTTTTATCCGCAGCTCAACAAGCAGGCACTAATCGTCGACGTCCGCGGCAACGGCGGCGGCAACGTCTCGCCGATGATCATCGAGCGGCTCCAGCGCGAGCTGACGATGATCAACATTCGCCGCAACGGCACGCCGGCGACGAATCCCTCGCAGATGCTCCTCGGACCCAAGGTCACGCTGCTCAACGAGTATTCGGCGTCCGACGGGGATCTCTTTCCCTTCCGCTTCCGCGAAAACGGCCTCGGCAAGCTCGTGGGCAAGCGCTCGTGGGGCGGCGTGGTGGGGATTTCTGGTACGCTGCCGTTCACCGACGGCGGTTTCCTGAATAAGCCCGAGTTCGCGCCGTACTCGAAGGACGGGAAGGCGTGGGTGATCGAGGGGCACGGCGTCGACCCGGACATCGTCGTCGACAACGACCCGGCCCGGGAATTCCGCGGCGAGGACCAGCAGCTCGACAAGGGCATCGAGGTGATCCTCGAGGAACTGAAAACGCAGGGCCGCACGCTGCCCCCGCCGCCCGCCTGGCCGGACAAGTCCGTGAAATAAATCCAAACCGCACGAATCCCGGGTGAACGCGGAATCCCAACGCGTTGGACGCTCCGTCGGCGCGCAGGGTCCGCCCTAACCCCAGCGCCCCGAGAACCCGTTCACCCGCTCAGCATCCACGACAACATCGCGAGGTATTTAGGCGCTTGACAGGGCCAAAGCGGAAACGCACGTTGCGCCTCCCCTTGTTGCAGGGTGGAGCAGCCTGGTAGCTCGTCAGGCTCATAACCTGAAGGTCGCTGGTTCAAATCCAGCCCCTGCACCCAATTT
>JAQGON010000045.1 GCA_028293565.1 Verrucomicrobiota bacterium
GCGCGGCGCCCGCAGGCGCTGGGCGAAATTGCGGTCGGGAAACACGTCGCCCGCGTTCATGTCCTCCACCCGGTACGCCGTCATCGTCACGGGCTCCTCGCGCAGCGCGACCACCCCGAGCTCCCAGCTGAACCTGAAATTCTGCTTTTCCTGGAAACGCACCTGCACGAAAGGCCCGAGCACCGGAAGGTACCGGCTGATCCCCGACTCGAGGTAAAACGTCCAGAACACCGGGGTCCCGCGGCGGGAGCGTCCCGCCCCCTCGACCACCGAGTCGGTCCGCTCCGGGTTCAGCGTCCGCCGCAGCGCCGGCGAAAGCCGGAACGAGCCGTCGCGATATTCGTCGAGCACGAGCATCCGCCAGTAAGGCGTCGCCGGAACCTGCCGCGGATCCGTCACATCGACGCTCAGCGCCAGGCTGCTGTCCTGCTGGATTTCCGTCACCTCGCCGAACTTGATCGTGTCGTTGAAGCCGGAGCGCGCCTTCTTCGAGACAAAGCGCTCGAGGAAAAGGCTGTTCTCGAGCTGGAAGCGCGGGATCGCCAGGAACAGGACCGCCGACAGCGCCACGACGCCCGCGAACAGCAGACCGCCGAGCACCACCACCCGCCAGTCCGTCACCGCGCGCATGCGCCGGAACAGCGGGCGCCAGCGCAGGCGGACCCAGCCCGTGGCCGGGGGCGCGTTTTTCGCCGCGGTCCGGCCTTCCGCCGACTCAAGGAGCGTGATGACCAGGAGAAAGGCGAGCGCGCACGCGGTGAACACGAGGATCTGCACCGCGAACACGAGGGAAACCGTGAGCACGCCCGCCACCACGATCAGAAAAAGCCCCAGCACGATCACCTGGAGATCGTCGCGTTTTTTCCGATAGCTGATTCCGCGGTAGAGCAGCAGCAGGATGTCGAGCCGCACGATCGCCGGCAGCATCTCGCCCGTCACCCAGAGGTCGCCGAGGAAAAACGCCACGACGGCGGGAAAGACCAGCCGGTGCACGAATCCGGGGATTTTCCCCGGCCACTCGGGACGCACCAGCGCGGCGAGCACGGCGAGCGTGGTGATGCCCATCAGCGTCCACGCGTCGAACTCGAGGTAAAACACCGTCCACACCGACAGCAGGACCAGCACTCCGCCGAGGAGCCACTTGAGCTGCTGCAGCTCGTCGAGGTTAAGCTGAGGCCGTCTGTTCTCCATCGACAAAGGCGGCCACGCCGCGCGCGCCATCCGGCGCGAAGGTCAGCCGATTTCCCCCCCCCCGGAAAAATGCCGGCGATCCCCCCGGGGGCGGGCCGCCGGCGTTTGCTTCCGGCTGCGGCTGCACGACCGCGAGCCGGTCGAGGAAACTCTCGAGGTCGCGAACCCGGCGGACCGGCGCCGGCGGCTCGTCGTCGATCGCGACCTCGCCGAGCTGCCCGGCCCGGAACAGGTCCTCGGCCAGCGTCGCGCAGAAACTCACCAGCAGCTCGAACTGCTCGGGGCGGGACCAGACGCCGGCATTGGTCCGCAGCCAGAGCGAGAACTTCTCCGTGCTCTCCGCCGCGAACTGCCGCACGAGGAGCTGCTGCGAGCGCGCGCTCGCCTTCCAGTGGATCAGCCGGTGCGAATCGCCCGACGCGTAGCGGCGGAGTGCGAGGAGATCGCCGCCGCTGCCCGCGCGCGCCAGCCGGTCCTCGCCGGCGTCGCGGCGCTCGGCGGCGATGGCGTCCCGCCGGTACTCCACCGCCGCGGGCCACACCACCCGCTCCTCGCGCGAGCCGAGGCTGAGGGTTTTTTTCAGGAATCCGAAGGGGAACAGCGACCCGAGTCCCGCCAGCTCCACCGCCAGCCGCCCGCGCCGCCGCGGCTGAAACCGCCACTCCAGGCGCGCCGCGCCCCGGGGATCGAGCCGCTCGCGCAACGCCACCTGCCCGCGCGCCTCCGCGGCGTCCATCTGCGCCAGGGCCGCGCGCACGTCGACGTCGCGGCCGGTGATCGTCGACTCCGCCACGGCGGCCGGACCCTGCGACACGGCCCGCGCGGCGAAATCAAACCACAGCCCGTACGTCGGCACGAACGTCTTCCGGTTGCGCAGCGCCAACCCGACCACCGCCTCGTGCCCCACGCGCAGCGGGGGCGCCAGCTCCATCTGCCAGGTGATCCCGCGAAAATTCAGCCACGACAGCACGCCGCTGAGAATCAGGCACGCGAGCATCAGCGACAACGTGATGAAGAGAATGTTGTTCGCCGAATTATACGCCGCCGACCCGATCCCGAGCGAGAGCACGATCAGCAGCGTCCCCGAGAGCGTCGGCCGGATGCGCTGTCCGCGCTGCGGAAACACCAGCGCCCAGAGCAGTGCGTTCCAGGTGAAGCGGCGGCCCGGCGGGTTGGCGGCGCGAGTGATCATGCGGGTCGTCCCGCAGGGCCGATGGGTCCCGTGCTCATCCGTCAAACGGGCGCCGCCACCGCCGCCAGAATGCTCCGCAGCGCCGCGCCCACCGCCCGCCGCTCCTCGAGCGAATCGCTCGTCTGCCGCGCCAGCGCCAGCCGGTGCGCGAGGATCGGCACCACGAGTTCCATCACGTCCTCGGGCAGGACAAAGTCGCGCCCCAGCACGAGCGCCCGCGCCTGTGCCGCCGCGCGGAGCGCCAGCCCGCCGCGCACGCTGACCCCGGCCTTGAACTCCGCCTCCGTGCGCGTCGCCGTCACGATCCGCAGGATGTAGTCGAGCACGCTGTCCTCCACGAAAACCTGCGCCGCGAGCGACTGGATCCGCAGCACCTCCTCGCGCGTCACCACCGGATTGAGCGCAATGGCGTCATAGCTCGCGCGCGCGATGCGAAGGATCTCGAGTTCGTCGGCCGGCGCGGGATAGCCCATCCGCAGCCTCATCAGGAAACGGTCCATCTGGCTCTCCGGCAGTGCAAACGTGCCCTCGTAATCCACCGGGTTCTGCGTCGCGAAGACCATGAAGGGCGCGCCGACCGCGTGCGCCACGCCGTCGACCGTCACCCGTGCGCGGTCCATCACCTCGAGGAGCGCCGACTGGGTCTTCGGCGTCGTGCGGTTGATTTCGTCCGCGAGAACCACGTTCGCAAACACCGGGCCGGGCTTGAAGACGAACTCCTTCGCCGTCTCGTCGTAGATCGCGACGCCCGTGACGTCCCCCGGCAGCAGGTCGCTCGTGAACTGGATCCGCGAGAACGCGCAATCCATCGACCGCGCGAGCGCGTACGCCAGCGTCGTCTTGCCCACGCCGGGCAGGTCCTCGATCAGCAGGTGCCCGCCCGCGACGAGGCAGACCAGCACCTGGTCGATGACGTCGTCCTTGCCCTTGATCGACGTCCGCATGTTGTCGCGCAGCCGGTCCAGCGCCCGCTTCGCCTCCGCCACCTGAACCGTCTGCAGAAATTCGCTCATGGGACCGGAAAATAACTTCGCGCCCGCCGAACGTCAATTCGCCCGCGCAAACCTTTCCGCCCCTCCTCCGGAAATTTAACCACGAAGGTCGCGAAGGTTCGGACCAATTCTTCTGGGGATCGACCTTCGCGTGCTTCGCGACCTTCGTGGTTAAATTTCCGATTCCGACCGCGCGAAATCGATCCGTCACCTGAACCATCTGCAGAAATCCGCTCACGGGACCGGAAATAACTTCCTCCGAAGTTTTAACCGCCAAGGACGCGAAGGCCGCAAAGACCGATCCCAGAAAGATTGGCCTTCGCGACCTTTGCGCCCTTCGCGGTTAAAATTCCGATTCGCCCGCGGACCCTTGATCCTAGCCGAGGATCTCGAGCAGGCGCACGAACAGGCGGTTCACCTTCGCCTGGTTGTCCTTCACCAAGTCCTTGAACTTCGCGAAATCGATCTCGGTGCCCTCGAGCCCGTTCGCGTAGTTGTCGATCAGCGCGAGGCTGTTGTACCGCAGGCCCGCCTCCGTGCAGAGGTCGGCCTCGTGCGCGGCGGTCATCCCGATCACGTCCCCCCAATGCTGCACGACGCGGATCTCGGCCTTGGTTTCAAACCGCGGACCGCGCATCTGCACGTAGACCTTGCCCGGATGAATCGTGAATTCCGGCGCCAGGCGGCCGACCAGCAGCGGAATGAGATTGTTGGCGATCCCGGGAGCCCCGCCCTTCAGCTCGTCGTCGAAAAACGTCACCGGCCCCTGCTGGAAACAGACGTAATCGCTGCACGAGACCAGCGTTCCCGGCGGCAGCTCCTTCTTCAGCGACCCGACCGAGTTCAGCGACACCACGTCCTGAAACCCCAGCTCCGCCAGCGCCCGGATGTTGGCGCGGTAATTGATCGAGTGCGGCGGCAGCGGAAACTGGTAGCCGTGGCGGTTGATCAGCGCAAAATCGCCCTTCGTCTTGTACGTCACCGCGCCGTGCGCGGTCGCGACCGTCTTCACGTCCCACGCGGAAAACAGCGTGGAGTTGACGATGCTGGTGCCGCTGAGGAAGGCGACTTTCATCAATTGCGGATTGGAGGATTTCGGATTGCGGAAAGGTCGGACCCCGGCGGCTGGGCCGAAGGAGAACCATCATTGCCCCCCTTTCCGCAATCCGAAATGCAGGGTCTTGCCTCTTTCCGGCTTTTCCCCCGAATCCCCCCAGCCGAGCGCTCTCTTCAATCCGCATTCCGCCTTCCGCAATCAACCTCGATTGATCCATGCCTCTGATCGACAAACCCCTCTCCGAACTGAAAACGTACCAGGGACTCAATCCCCGGCCGGCCGATTTCGACGCCTACTGGTCCGCGGCCCTGAAGGAGCTCGACGCGACGGACCCGAAGCCGGAGCTGGTGCCGACGAAGGAGATCTCGCCCCGCCACAGCGAGGCGTTCGACCTGTGGTTCACCGGCGTCGGCGGCGCACGCGTTTACGCGAAATACGTCCGCCCGAAAAAATCCTCCGGCCGGAATCCCGCGGTGCTCCAGTTTCACGGCTACACGGGAAACAGCGGCGACTTCGCCGGACGCCTCGCGTGGGCCGGCGAAGGGTTCAGCGTGGCCGCGCTGGATTGCCGCGGGCAGGGCGGACGCTCGGAGGACAACGGCAGCGTGAACGGCACCACCTATCGCGGGCACATTGTCCGCGGACTCGACGACCCCGATCCGCGCAAGCTGCACTTCCGCCAGATCTTCCTCGACACCGCCCAGCTCGCGCGCGTCGTGATGAGCCTGCCCGAAGTGGACGCCGCGCGCGTCGGCGCGATGGGCGGATCGCAGGGCGGCGCGTTGACGCTCGCCTGTGCGGCGCTCGAGCCGCGCATCAAGCGCGCCGCGCCGGTGTTTCCCTTTCTCTGCGACTACCGCCGGGTATGGGAAATGGACCTGGCGAAGGACGCCTACGAGGAGCTGCGCACCTGGTTTCGCCAGTTCGACCCGCTGCACGCCCGCGAACAGGAGGTCTTCAGCAAGCTCGGCTACATCGACTGCCAGCATCTCGCGCCGCGGATCAAGGCGGAGATCCTCATGTATGTCGGCCTCATGGACCCGATCTGCCCGCCGAGCTCGCAGTACGCCGCGTACAACAAGATCACGTCCCGGAAGAACATCGTGATCTATCCCGACTACGGCCACGAGGGCCTCCCCGGCGAACCCGACCGCACGTTCAATTTCATGCTCGGCCTCTAGGCGGCACGAAAAGCCACGCTGTTGACCGCGAACCTCAAGGAATTCCGCCGCGTTCAGGGACTGAAGTGCCACGCCTGGAAACCGGCGTTGCGCGGTTCCGTTTCGTAACCCGGGCTGACCACGCCGATGCCCAAATTGAACGTCGCGCTCGTCGGACTCGGCTTCGGCAGCGTCTTCGCGCCGATCTATCGCCGGCACCCCGACGTCGGGAGGCTGGTGCTCTGCGACGCCAAGCGGCCGCGCGTCACCGACCTGACGCAGCGCATCGGTTTCGACCAGACGCTCGACTCGCTCGACGAGGTCCTCGCCGACGCCTCCATCGACGCGGTCCACCTCAACACCGGCATTCCCGATCATGCCCGGCACGCCATTTCCGTCCTCGACGCCGGCAAGCACTGCGCCTGCACCGTGCCGATGGCGACGTCCCTCGACGACATCCGCGCCGTCGTCGCCGCACGGCGCCGCAGCGGGAAAAATTACATGATGATGGAAACGCAGCTCTACTCGCGCGATTTCCTCCACGCGCTCGAGCTGCGGGACGAGGGCTTTTTCGGCCGGCTCCAGTTTCTGAGCGGGGCGCATTTCCAGGACATGGAAAACTGGGCGCCCTACTGGGCCGGCCTGCCGCCGATGTGGTACGCCACCCACGCCGTCGCCCCATGCCTCGCCTTCGCCGGCACCCGCGCGCGCAACGTCCGGTGCCTCGGCAGCGGCTGGATGCGGCCCGAACTTCGCGCGCGGCACGGCAACCCCTTTCCGATGGAGACCGCGATCTTCGACCTCGTGCGCGAGGACCCGCTGGCGATGGAGGTCACGCGGGCGCTGTTCCACTCGGCCCGCGGATACTCCGAGTCGTTCAGCTTCTACGGCGAGGATGCGACCTTCGAGGCGCCGCAGGTGCACGGCGAGCCGCCGGTGGTCTTTCGCCTGAGCCAACTCGGCGCGCAGGCCGGTTCGCGCGTCAGCACCGAGGAACGCATCTACCTGCGGGATTATGCGCACCGGCTGCCGCCGGAAATCGCCGGGTTCACCGGCGCGGCGGGGCCCGACGCCCGCGGCGAGCATCCGTCCGTCAAACACGGCGGCGGACACGGAGGTTCGCATCCCCATCTGGTCCACGAGTTCCTCCGCAGCATCGTCGAGGGCCGGCCGCCGGCGATCGACGAGATCAAGGCCGCCGACTGGAGCGCTCCCGGCATCTGCGCCCACGCCTCGGCGATGCAGGGCGGAACGGTGGTCGAGATTCCCGCGTTCCTCCCGTAAAATTGCTGGGTTGCGCTGACTTCATCCGCCGCCAGATTGTCGTCCACATGGACCAGACCGAACGGGAGCTCCGCGACATGCTGGCCGACCGGCGGCTGGTCCACTGGCCCGACGAGGAGCAATGGAAGGCCATCTGGCTCGCCGCGAATGCCAAGGGCTACACCGGCACCGTCTCCGCCGCGGTCCACGGGATCGCCCCCGATCTCCTCAATCCCGACTGGATCGAAATGATGAACGTGCCGCCCTCGGAGGCGAAAATGATGTGGGCCGAGATCTGCATGCGGGCCTCCGTTTCGCCCTTCGTCGACGTCAACCTCCCCTTCACGGACACCCAGAAAGCGGAAGCCGCTTTTCGCGGGGAACTGGACGACCTCATGGCGAAGGGCTGGATCGTCACCAGCAACGGCCCGGACGGCGTCGCCCTCAGCGCGCCGAAGAAACTGATGGGGTTTCTCTCCAAGCCCGAGACCCGTTTTCTCCCGCGCCCGTCGAATTGAGCGCGGGCTTCGTGAACCCCGTGTCGAAAAAGGATCGGTTAAATTCCCCCATGCACTCCTTTCTTCTGCCCGTCCTCCGCGCGCCCGCCCTTGTCGGACTGGTCCTCTCCACCGCGTTCGCGGCCGATCCCGCCCCCTCGCCCCGGACGATCACGGCCGAGGACCTCTGGTCGGTGAAGCGTCCGTCCTCGCTGGATCTCTCGCCCGACGGCCGCCACCTCGTCTTCGCCGTGAAGGAGTACACGCTCGAAAAGAACAGCTCCGTTTCCCATCTCTGGATCCTCGATACCTCGACCGGCGAGAGCCACGCGCTCACCGCCGCCGCGAGCACCGACAGCAGCCCGGCGTGGAGTCCCGACAGCACCCGCATCGCCTTCACGTCCAAGCGCACCGGCGACGAGAACCCCGCCCTCTACGTCATCCGCGCCGACGGAGGCGAGGCCGAGAAAATCGTCGAGCTGCCGCTCCCGGTGTCCGGCCCGCGCTGGCTGCCGGACGGCCAGCACGTCATCGTGGCGACGGAGGTCCTCCAGAAATTCGCGGCCGACCCCGACGCGATGAAGAAGGAGCTCAAGAAGGAGCAGGAGAAAAAAGTGACGGCCAAGGTCACCGAGAACGCGTTTTTCCGGTTTTTCGACACCTGGGTCAGCGAGGGACACGCCAGCCATCTCGTCCTCGTCGACCTGGCGTCGCACCAGACAACGGACCTCACGCCGCGGTGGGATCGCCGGTTTCGTTTCGACGACGACAGCCAGTTCGACGTCTCGCCCGACGGGAAATGGGTGGCGCTCTCGGCGGGCACGCTCGCGCCGCCCTATCACGACGCCGAGAACACGGACGTCTACCTGCTCTCGGTCGCCGATCCCGCCGCGCCGTGGAAGAATCTGACGGCGGATAATCCCGGCTCGGATGACGAGCCGCGGTTCGCGCCCGACGGGAAATCGGTGATCTTCGGCCGCACGGTCAGACCGCGCGGCCTGGCCGAATACAACCGGCTCATGCGCGTCGACCTCGCCAGCGGAGTCGCGACGCGGCTGCTGGCCGACGCCGACCTCAGCCCGCAGGACTGGCATTTTTCCCCCGACGGGAAAGCGCTGTTCTTCTGCGCGGAGGACCGGGGGCGCACGCGGATTTTTCGCACGGCGCCGGATGGATCGGGGCTCCGCGCGCTGGTGTCCAACGGCACGAACAGCTCGCTCGCCGTCGGGACCCAGGCCCTTTATTTTCTCGAGGCTTCGTTCCGCCGGCCCGACGAGGTCCATTCCCATGACCTCGCCACGGGCGCGACGGCCGTTCGCTCGCACCTGAACGACGCGCTCTTCGCCGGACTCAAGCTCGGCCGGGTCGAGGAATACACGTTCCCCGGCGCGGCGGGCGACACGGTGCAAGGCTGGCTGATCTATCCGCCGGACTTCGATCCCGCGAAAAAATATCCGCTCCTCCAGCTCATGCACGGCGGCCCGGCCACGATGGTCGGGGACATGTGGCAGCCGAGATGGAACGCGCAGGCGCTCGTCGCTCCCGGCTATGTCGCGACCTGGGTCAACCGCCATGGCTCGACCGGCTTCGGCGAAAAATTCCTCGCCTCGATCGACGGCGCATGGGGCGACAAGCCCTATCAGGACATCATGAAGGCGACGGACTTCCTGCTCGCCAACCGGCCCTTCCTCGACCCGAACCGCACCGCGGCCCTCGGCGCCAGCTACGGCGGCTACATGGCCGCGTGGATCTGCGGACACACCAATCGCTTCAAGGCGATCGTCTGCCACGCGGGCGCCTCCGATTTCGACACCCAGTATGCCTCGGACGTTTCGCTGCAGTGGCAGGACGGGGCGATGGACGGTTCGCCGTGGCGGCGGACCGCTGCGTACGACGCGCAAAACGCGATGAACTTCGCCGGGAATTTCAGGACCCCCACCCTCGTGATCCACGGCGAGCTCGATTACCGCGTGCCCGTCGCCCAAGGCATCGAGTTCTACTCCGCCCTCCAGGCGCAGACGGTCCCGTCGCGCCTGGTTTATTTTCCCGATGAAAATCACTGGGTCCTGCATCCGCAGAACTCGGTCTTCTGGTACGGCGAGGTCCACACCTGGCTGAAGCGATGGCTCTGACCCGCGACGAGCACATGCGATTTGCCCGAGCCAGGCTTGACCGGACCCAAAATTGCGGGAACTCCTCCGCCCGTTGACTGACCTCATGACCATGCCACGCCCCCTTCCTCGATTCCTGCCCGTGCTGGTTTTTGCGACGGTGCTGCTGGCTGCGGCGCGGGCCCAAACCGGCGCCGCCCCCGCGCAGGAACCCGCGAGCGTTTTCACCGACCCGGCCCGCGCCGCGAATTCAGCCGACGCCCCCCCCGCCGCCAAGCTCGGCAAGCCGCGCCGCGAACGGGTCATGTCGGACGACCTCGCCGCCACCCTTTCCGTCGGCATGCCGAAATACACTCCGCCCAAGCCCGTCGAAAAAAAACCGGCCGACGAACCCGCCGATGCGCGCGAGGCCGACAAGCCCAAGAACGGAATCATCCGTCTCCCCGACTACGTGGTCCGCGAAACGCGGCCGGCCGTCTTCAAGGAAAGGGATTTCGCGACCCCCAATGGCAAGGCCGACATCGGCATGCAGCGGAACGCCGGGCTCAACTTCGGTCCCTTCGCGTCGCTCAATCGCCCCGTCGCGCTGGCGATGTATTACGAGCAGGAGCGCCTGGACAACATGACGGAACTCGCCGACGACGCGAAAACCGCCCGCCGCGCCGGCGACAAGGCCACCTCGGACTACATCATGAGACAGAGCCAGCAGACCTACCTGCGCGCCGACGGCACCGCGCCGACCTACGGCCTGCCCAAGTAGCAACGGGCTACAGCAGGGCCCGGACGATCGCCTCGCGTTCGGCGTCGAGCGGCGCGCCGGGCTTGGGGCGCGACCGGCCGGCCCGGGCATACCAATATCCGGCATTGGAATCGTCGCCCTCCCGGCGATGCAGGTACGCATGAACCCACGCCGCGTCGCGGCCCGGGTCGTCCTGCACGCTCGCGTGCGCGCGGCTCCAGTCCCAGTGGGCGTCGTGCCACAATCCGGCCAGCGCCGCGCCCGCGCCCTCCGGCGGCGCGGCGGAGGAGAGAAATTCCTCAAATGACATTTGCCCAGCTTGCGTCGACGCTCTCTATTTTCAACTCCGCCCGTGTCCCCGACGCCCAGCACCGAACTCGTCATCCTTCGCGAACTGCTCGCGCGCGAACCCGGTTTCATGTCCGGCGCCGCCCTTGCCGGCAAACTCGGGATCAGCCGCGTCGCCGTCTGGCAGCACATGGAAAAACTCCGCAGCCAGGGCTTCGAGTTCGAGGCGGCCCGCGCCCGCGGCTACCGGATCTCGCGGCGGCCGTCGGAGCTCCACCCGACGTTCATCGCCGCGCAGCTCAAGGGCCGCGCCCGGGATTTTTCGGTCACGCTGCTCGACGAGATCGACAGCACCAACGACGAAGCCGCCCGCCAGCTCGCCGCGGGCCGCGCGGCGCCCTTCGTGGTGCTCGCGCGCCGCCAGACGCGTGGACGCGGCCGGCTCGGCCGCTCCTGGCACAGCGAGGCGAATGGCAACCTCTACGCGAGCTTTGCCTTCCGGCCCCACCTCGCGCCCGCGCGCATGCCAACCTTCACCCTGTGGATGGGCGTCAACGTCTGCGAGCTCATCGCCAACATCTGCCACACCCCGCCCGGCCTCAAGTGGCCCAACGACCTGCTCTTCGACGGACGCAAGGCGGGCGGGATGCTCACCGAGGCGCGCATCGACGCGGACCAGATCCGCGACCTCGTCTTCGGACTCGGGCTGAACCTGAACAGCCCGGCCGGCACCTGGCCGGCCGAACTCGCGCGCCATGCCGTCTCGCTCGCCGAAAAAACCTCCGCCCCCCTCGACCCGAATCATTTCACGGCGGCCCTGATCGGACGCGTGTTGATGGCCTACACGGAATTCGTCGACGGCGACTATCTGAAAACGTTCGCCGATCGCTGGAACCGGCTCGACCTCCTCCGCGGCCACCACGTCGCCGTCCTCCAGGGCGGCAAACGCGTCGCCGGCATCGCCGCCGGCGTCGACGACTCCGGGGCGCTGCTGGTCCGCAGCGCCGCCGGCGGACGCCCGCACCGATTCCAGGCTGGCGACGTGACCCTCGAGAAATAGCGCGGCCGGCGTCCGCCCTGCGCCTCCGATCTCCGGACCGCCCTCGCCGACACAGCGTCTCCGCTTGCCCCGGCGGATTACTGACTCAGCCTTTTGCCTGATGCCCGACGCGCCCGCCATCGAAGTTTCGCACCTCGTCAAAACCTACGCGGGCGTCACGGCGGTCAACGACATCACCTTCCGCGTCGGCCGCGGGGAGATCCTCGGTTTTCTCGGCCCGAATGGTGCGGGAAAATCCACGACGATGCGCGTCCTGACCGGCTACCTGCCCGCGACGTCCGGCAGCGTCCAGATCTGCGGGATTCCGGTCGCGTCGCAGCCGGACGCCGCGAAGCGGCTGATCGGCTACATGCCGGAAAACAACCCGCTGCCGGAAGACATGCGCGTGTCGGAGTACCTTTATTTCCGGGGACGCCTGAAGGAAGTGTCGCGCCGCAAGCTCGGGCCGCGGATCGACGAGGTCCTCGAGCTCTGCGACTTGAAGCGCGTGCGGCACAAGATCATCGGCCAGCTCTCCAAGGGCTACCGCCAGCGCGTGGGCATCGCCGAATCCATCCTCGCCGAGCCGCCCGTGATCATCATGGACGAGCCCACGATCGGGCTGGATCCGCATCAGATCCTGATCGTGCGCGACCTCATCGCCAGCCTCCGCGGACGCATGACGGTGATCATTTCGTCGCACATCCTGCCCGAGATCGAGGTCACCTGCGACCGCGTGCTGATCATCAACCAGGGCCGCGTCGTCGCGCAGGGCACGCCAGCCGACCTGCGCCGCGAGATCCTCGGCCGCTCCACCTACGACGTGGAGCTGGCCGGCGACGTCAGCACGCTCCCGTCCGTGCTGTCGGCGATCGAGCCGACCCTCGAAATCGCCGAGCAGGGCGATCCCGACGCGGAAGGGTTCCGCCATCTCAAGCTCTCGACCGAGCGCGACGCCGAGCTCGGCGAACCGCTGCTGCGCGCGCTCTCCGCTCCGGGTTACCGGCTCCGCGCGCTGAGCCGCGCCCATCCCACGCTCGAGGACGTCTTCCTCGCCGCCACTCGCCGCAGCTGGGACGTGAAATCGCCCGAGCCCCGCAAAAAATGACAGTTCGCGGCATCCTTTCGTAAACGCGCCATGAAGCATTTTTTCACGCTCCTCAGCCACGAGATCCGGATGCTGCTCGTCAGCGCCAGCACCTACATCGCGGCCACGCTTTTCCTCGGGTTCACCGGATTCATCTTCACGAGCATCCTCGAGATCTACAGCAAGGCCCCGCAGGAGTCGTCGCCGGCCGAGGATTTTTTCCGGTTCTTCTGGTTCCCGGTGCTCCTGATGGTTCCGATGCTGACGATGAAGTCGCTGGCCGAGGAACGCCGCCTGGGCACGATCGAGACGCTGCTGACGACCCCCGTCACCACCACGGAAGTGGTCCTCGCGAAATACGGCGCCGCCTATTTCCTCTACGTCTGCCTCTGGGGCTCGACCGCGGCGTTCTTTTTCGTGCTGGGAAAGTTCTCCGGCGACGCCCGCCTGCTCGATGCCGGGCCGCTGCTGGGGGGTTACCTTTTCATCGCGATTTCCGGGCTGCTCTTCATCGCGCTGGGCATCTTCGCGAGTTCGCTTTCGCGAAACCAGGCCGTCGCCGCCATCCTCTGCGCGACGATGATCTTCGGCGTGATCTTCGGACTCAGCTGGCTGGCGGGATCCTCCGCGCTCAACCGCGAAGTGCTTCAGCCGGTTCGCCTCGCCGTCGACTACGCGCAGGTCCTCGTGCATCGCGATGACTTCACCCACGGGATCATCGACACCCGGCAGCTCCTGTTCTACCTGAGCGGCACGGTCCTCGCGCTGATCTTCAGCATCCTCGGCGTCGAGGCGAAGCTGCTGCATTCGTGAGCAGAAACGCCGAGTGACGCCTGACGAGAAAATCCAGCCAGCAAGACGCCGCATGCCCTCCTTCGACAGCTTCCGCACCGCCCGGTGGATCCGCACGCTCAACCTGCTGCTGCAGGCGGTGCTCTTCCTCTCGCTGTTCGCCGGGCTGAATTACCTGGCGAGGAACCACCCGTCGCGTTTCGACCTCACCCACCAGCACCGCTATTCGCTTTCCGCCGAGACGGAAGCCTACCTGAAGAACCTGCCCCAGCCGGCACGGATCGTCGTCACCGTGACGGCGGACTCCGAAAACCCGGGCAACGTTCAGGCCTTCCGCGACATCAGCGGGCTCCTGCGCGAGTACACCTACGCCAGCGAGAGCAACGTCAACGGTCGGATCGCGGTGGAATATCTCGACGTCTACAAGAACCGCCGCAAGGCCGAGGAATACGGGATCGAGTCCCCCGACATTCTCGTGGTGATTTCCGGCGACCGCCGCCGCGCGCTGAATGTCGACGACCTCTACCGCGTGAAGGACAAGGTCCGCGCCGCCTTCCAGGGCGAGCAGGCGCTGACCGCCGCGCTGCTCGAGGTTTCGAGCCAGGGCCGGAAAAAGATCTATTTCCTGACGGGCCACGGCGAATTGAACCCCGAGGACGTTGATCCCGTCCACGGACTTTCCGCGGTGAAGGACCAGCTGCGGGCACGCAATTTCGACGTCGATCGCCTCGACCTTTCCGCCGTGCCGAAAATCCCGGCGGACGCCGCGCTGCTGATCGCCGCCTCGCCGCAGGCCGCGTATACGCCGCCCGAGCAGGAAATGCTGCGGCAATATCTCGCCGCCGGCGCCGGCCGTCTCATCGCGCTGCTGGCGCCCGGACAGCCCCATGGCCTGATCAATGTGATCCTCGACTGGGGCATCCTGATTGACGACGACGTGATCCATGATCCCGGCGCCGGGAGCATGACCGAGGAAGGGGATCTGATCCTGAAACTTTTCCAGCCCCACCCCATCACGCAGACCCTGATCGACTACCAGATGCCGCTGCGCATCGGCCAGGCGCGGAGCGTGCGTCCCGACCCGGGCCGGAAATCCGGCGGCGGACTCACGGTGACGACCCTCGCCGTCACCTCGACGGCCGCGTGGGGCGAGGTGAGTTACCGGCTGCACACGGCGCCCGAGTACAACCCTGGCTACGACATCAAGAACGACCGTCCCGGCCTGGAGCCGCCCGACCACCTTGCCGTCGCCATCGCCTCCGAGCGCGTCAACGTGCGCGCCGGCCTCGATTTCAGCGTGCGCGGCGGCCGCCTCGTGGTGTTCGGCACCGGCGACCTCGTCGCGAACAACCGCATCGCGCTGCCCGGCAACCTCGACATCTTTCTCAGCGCGGTGAACTGGTCGGTGGACCGGGACACGCAGTTCAACATTCCGGTGCGCCCGATCGAGCGCCTCCAGCTTTCCCTCAGCGCCAGCGAACTCGCCCGCCTGCGCACGGTCCTCCTGCTCGGGCTGCCGGGCATTGCGCTCCTGCTCGGCCTTCTCGTCTACTGGACCCGGCGGCGCTGATGCCACTATCCGCGACCCGCTCCCGGCCTTCAGCCACCGGCAAAATTCACCGATCCTTCCGCCTTTCCGCCATGTCCTCAGCCCCGTCGATCCTCTCCATCCGCTGACCGCCGAAAGCTGACGGCTGATCGTCTCCTTCGCTGCCCGCTCCTCCCATGCGCACCAAAGTCACGCTCGTCCTGCTGTTCATGAACGTCGCCCTGTTCTTTTATATTTTCCAGGTGGAGCGGCGGCAGCAGACCGACCGCGCCTACCAGGTCACGCGCGCCAACGTGCTCGGCGCCGAGGCCGCCGACATCCGGTCGATCGAGGTCACGGGCGGCACGCACGTTCTCTCGCTCGCCAAGCGCGGCGACACCTGGTTCGTCACCTCGCCGCTCGAGTGGCCGGCCAACCCGAACGCCGTCAACCGGATCCTCACCGAGCTCCAGTTCCTCCGCCACGAAACGAGCTTCAATGTCGCCGACCTCGCGAAAAGCGGGCAGTCGCTCGCCGACTACGGCCTCGAAAAACCCAGCCTCACGCTGACAATCACGTCGGGCGATCCCTCGAGCCCGTCGCGGGCCGACGGCACCACGCAGGTCACCAAGCTGCAGATCGGCGACCTGACGAAGGACGGCCTGCGCCTTTATCTTCTCTCCCCGGACCGCGAACGCATCCACGTCGTCAGCCAGAGCCTGGCGCGCAGCCTCGCTTTGACCTTCGACGACCTGCGCGCCGACGCGCTGTTCACGATCCAGGTGTTCGAAGCCCGCTCGCTCAATCTCCAGACCGCCGCGCCGGCCAGCCTGCGGATCCGCCTGCGGCGCGACGGGAACCGCTGGTCGTTCGAGACGCCGATTGTCGCGCGCGCGAGCAAGAACGCCGCGGAGCTGGCGATCAACGGCCTCAATGCCCTGCGGGTGGCGTCGTTCATCAGCTCGAACCCGCGCGCCACTTTGCCGGGCGAAAAACCGTCGCTGCGGATCAGCCTCGAGGGAAACAACCGGCGCGAGACGCTCATCCTCGGGGACCCTGCCCCCGCCGGCGGCGACGCGCCGTCCGCCGGGAACCCGTTGTTTTATGCCCAGCTGGAGGGCCGGAGCGCGCTGTTCACCGTCAGCATCCCGAAGAGCCTGCTCGACACGCTGCGCTCGGCCCAGGTCTCGCTGCGGGAAACGCGCGTCCTCGACTTCGATCCCGCGGCGGTGAACGCCATCACGCTGACCGCCCCGAACCAGCCCGAGCTCGCCCTGCAGCGTCTCGAGACGGCCGCGGCCGGCGCGGACGGTTCGGCGTGGCAGATCGTCCGGCGCGGCGAGGGCGCGGCCGGCCCGCAGACCAAGCCCGCCGACCGCGGGCGCGTGCAGCGGCTGCTCGACCAGCTGGCCCGCCTCACCGCCAGCGATTTCAAAAGCGATGCGCCGAGCGCAGCCGACCTCGAGACGTGGGGATTCAACCGGCCCGAGCGCGAAGTCAGCCTCGCCCTGGTCGGCGGCGCCGCGCCCGTCGCATTCCAGCTCGGCACGGATTCGAGCCGAAATGTCTACGCGCGGCTCGGGACCTCGGCAAATCCCGGGCCTTCGATTTACGCCGTCGACCCGGCCGTGCTCACGGAATTGCCCGTCGCATCGAAGGACTGGCGGGACCGGTTGCTGCGGGAACTTCCGGCCGGCGCCAAGCTGACCGCGCTGAAGCTCGTCGACTTGTCCAACAACCAGACGGTCCTCGACACCGCCATCGACGCGGCCGGCAAGCTCGTCGCCGCCGTGCCTCACCCCGACGCGGTCGGCGCCCTCGTCGCGCATCTCCAGACCCTTCGCGCCAAGGCCTTCGTCCTCGATCAGTTCGCGGAAAAGGTCACGGTCGCCGGCGAGGAGCGCCCCTGGCGCTATCGGCTCGACGCGACTGCCACGCTGGTCGGCGGCGCCGGGGAACAGACGAGCGTCACCACCCTTTTCCTGAGCGTCCGCGTCGGAGGCGACCTGCAGCTGGCCGGTTCGCCCGCGGCCGATTTCAACACCGTCTTCTCGATCGAGCAGCCTCTGCTCGATGCGCTCTGGACCGTCACCGAAGGCCCGCACGACCCGGGCGCGCCGCCGGTGCCGCCGGCGCCGGCCGCGAAATGAGTGAACGGCGCCGTCTGCCCCGTGCTGGATCCAGGCGGAAGCAGTTCGGCGGAAGCTCCAAGCTCAAATGAACCTTCCAGCCCGGAACCACCCTCGGAGCAGCGCCGCGCCTCCGCTTCGCAACCATCCATGAAGTCCTGGTGGCATCACTGCAGGCGCGGCGCGTCCTTCTGCGGACATGGCGCACTGCGCCTGCTGCGCTGGACCCTCTGGCTGGTCCTCTCGCTCGCGCTGGCGTTCCAGATCTGGATCGCGGCGTCCCGCGAGCTGGCGCTGCCGGCGTTCGTGCTCCGGATGCTGGAGGACCGCCTCGCGGCCTCGCAGGTCCAGGTGAAATTCGGGCACGCGCGCTTCGACCAAGCTGGGCGCATCCTGGTGGAGAACGTCACGCTTTCGCTCCCCGCCTACCGTGAACCGATCGCCGTCGCCCAGGCCGCCTATCTCGAGCTGGACCCGTGGGAGCTTCTCGCCGGAAAATTCACGCCGCAGCGGCTTCACCTCACGGGAGCCCGGTTCGCCGTCCCCGCCATGCTCTCCCGCTCCGGGCAGGCGGAGGACATCGTCCGCGATCTCGATGCCACCGTGGACCTGAACGGCAACGAACTCGTCATCGAGCACCTGACCGCGCGCGTCGCCGGAATCGCCGCGGTGGCGCGCGGCGGCGTTCATCTCCGGCCGCGCACCGACACACGCGCGGCGGCGCTGCCGATCGCGGACTCGCTCGCGCGGAACTATCCCGCGGTCTGCCGCCAGCTGATCCGCGCCGCCGAACGGCTCACGGCGCTCGATCAGCCGGAACTCCGCGTCGACCTCACGCCGTCCGAGACCCGCGCCGCCATCGCCACGGTCAGCGTCTCCGCGCGCGGCCTGAAACTTTCCGAACCCTACGCGGTCGAGGCCCAGGGCCTTCGCCTGACGACGCGCTTCCCCCTGCAGGGCGACACGCCGGTGATGGCGCCGCTCACCTTGGAGGTCGACGCCTTGGAAGTGGGCCACGAGGTCTCGGTCCGGGCGCTGCGGGCCCGCCTGCGCGGCGCGCTGCATCCCTCGCAGTACACCTACGACCCCCGCGACATGCAGCTCGGCGCCGCCGGCATTTCGGCGCGCGGCTTCGCCGTCGGCGAACTCTCCGCGCGGCTCACGGCGGGGCCCCTGCCCCGGATCGAAGGCGAACTCGTCGCGGAGTGTCTCGGACAGCTCCTCGCCTTCCGCGGGGAAGTGGACCTCAGCCGGCGGACCGCATCAATGCGCTTCAACGGCGCCCTCGCTCCGGAACTGCTCGAGCCGATCGAACGGGCGATCGGGCGGGATGTCCGCCCCTACCTCAATTTCGGCGCACCCGTCCGGATCGACGCGCGCGCCGTCTTCGAACCCGGCTGGAAATTTCGCCGGCTGACCGGCCATTTCCATGCCCGCCAGGTCGACGCCTTCCGCGTGCCGATCGACGAGGGTGGAGGCGAGATCGATTTCGACGGGATCCGGTTCGTGGCGCGCCACGCGTTCGCGCGGCTCGGGGATAATTTTGCGCGAGGCTCCTTCGAGCAGGATTTCTCGGACCTCCGCTTCCGCTTCCTCCTCGAGGGACGCCTCCGCCCGCTCGCGATCTCGGGCTGGTTTGGAAAATGGTGGCCCGCGTTCTTCGAGGACTTTGACTTCCCCGTCGCGCCGCCCGAGGCGAGCGTCGACGTGACCGGCGAGTGGAAGCAGGGCCGGCGGACCACGGTGTTCGTCTTCGCCGACAGCGCCGGACCGGTCGTCCATGGAGTGAAGTTCGATCACATGCGCACCCTGATGTTCATCCGCCCGAACTTTTTCGACGGGCTGGAGCTGTTTGCGACGATCGGCTCGGGGGCGGCGAGAGGAACCTTCGCGCGGCAGATCGACCCCGCCACGTATCATCTGGTCGGGATGGACCTGGATTTCGAGTCCAGCCTGCCGATCGGAGTCGCCGGGGAGATTTTCGGGGCGTCAATCGCCGCGCAGGTCGACCCGGTCCATTTCGCGGTCTCGCCCGCCATCAAGCTCAAGGCGCGGTTCGACGGGCCGGCGTCCCCCGACGGCGTGCATCAGGCGATGAAATTGTCGGCGCAGTCGACGGGCGAGTTTTCCTATTACGGCTTTCCGCTCAGCGAACTCGCCGTGAAAGTCTCGCTGCACGACGACGAGGTCGCGCTCGACGATGTCTCCGTCAATTTCGCCGGCGGGACGGTCAACGGCAAGGCGCGGGTCTGGGGGAAGGACGCGGAGCGCCGCCTCGGCTTCGACCTTGCGCTGCGCGGCGGCAGCCTGGGCCGCGCGGTGCGGGTGATGGAGGAGTTTTCCGCGGCGCGGAAAGGAGTCCCCCTGCCGGCGCCCGGCAAGTTTGTGCAGGACAAGGCGCAGGTCGCGCTGGACCTGGCGGCCTCGGCGGAGGGGCTGTTCGCCGACCCCTTCAGCTACAAGGGCGAGGGGCACGCGACGCTTGAAGGCGCGGCGCTCGGCGAGGTCCACATGCTCGGGTTGCTCTCCGAACTGCTGTCGTTCACGTCGCTGCGCTTCACGGCGGCGCGGGCCAACTTCAAGGTCGACGGCCCCCGGCTCGTCTTTTCCGACATCGCCGCGACGGGCGCAAATTCCGCGATCGACGCGCACGGCAGCTACGACCTGCGCGAGCGCCAGCTCGATTTCAAGGCACGGCTGAAACCGTTCCAGGAAAGCAAATTTCTCCCGTCGCTGCTGATCGGCGCCGTGCTCACGCCGTTCACAAGCGTGCTGGAGGTGAAGCTGACGGGCACGATCGACAAACCGTCGTGGGCGTTCGTCAACGGGCCGACGAATTTCTTCCGCAATCTCGCAAAGCCGTCCGAAGCAGCGCCACCCAAGCCCGATTACCTCCGTAGGTAGGATCGGCCGCGCACTCGATCCGGTTTTTGAACAGAAGCGAACGAAGGAAACGAAGCGCCGTCCGTGCGCGAAGCCAGGGTTGCAGGCGGAGGCCAATTCGGAGGAGGGTTCGGAAACCCAACCCATCATTGGGTGCGGCTCGCAACCGCCTTCAACGGACCGCACTCGATCCGGTTTGAACAGAGGCGAACGAAGGGAACAAGGAGCCGTCCGTGGGAAATGCGAGGGTTGCAAGCTGCATCCGATGATTGGGGTTTCCGAACCCTCCTCCGAATGACCCTCCGCGTGCAACCCAGGGTCCGCATGCGAACAGCGCTTCGTTTCCTTCGTTTGCTTCTGTTCAAATTCCGGTGCCCGGTCGCTCATCTTGGAAAACTCGTTGTACTCGCTCGGGCGGGACCTTATTCAGGGCGCATCCCTTGATGGCAATTCCGCCCCAACCGACCAGGCGCTCCTGGCTTGAGCTGATCTCGCTGGTTCTTGCGGTGGCGCTTATCCTCATCGGCGCCGGCAGCCTGGCGGGCTGGTGGCTGCACCTCGACGTCCTCGTGCAGCCGCTGATCGCGTTCGCGCCGATCGCCGCCAACGAGGCCGCCTGCATCTTCCTGCTCGGCGGCGCGCTCCTCGGCGTGGAATTGCGCTGGTTTCCCCCGGCGTGGTTTGCGCTGCCGGCTGTCATCATCACCAGCCTCACGCTCGGCGAGTATGCCTTCGGCGCGGATTTCCGGATCGACGAACTTCTCGTGCGCGACCACCTGCTGGTCGACACCTCGTACCCGGGACGGATGTCGCTCGCCTCCGCGTGCTCGCTGCTGCTCGTCGCCGGATCGTTCGTCTGGCGCGGCATCCACCGCGTCGTCCGCACCCAGGCCTTCATCGGCGGCGTCGCCGGATCGATCATCGCGGCGGTTGGCTGTTCGACGCTGCTCGGCTACGCCGCGAGCGTCCCCGCCGTTTACAGCTGGGGTACCGGGACCGCGATCTCGCCGGTCGGCGGCGCGGCGCTGCTCCTGATCGGTCTCGCCCTGCTCGGATTGTCGTGGCGCGAGGCGCTCCAGGCGGAGGGCGGCACCCCGACGTGGTCGCCCATCCCGGTGTTCACCGCGTGTCTCACCCTCACCGTCATCCTCTGGATCGGCCTGCGCGCGCGCGAGCAGGGCTATGTCGGCGCGAAGACGCAGACGGCGATGGAAGGGCTGGCGAGCACGATCAACTACGAGCTCGACCGCCAGAAATCCGTGATCGAGCGGCTGGCGGGCGACTGGAGCGCGAACGCGCGGGACTCCCGGGCCCTCGGGGAAGCCGACGCGCGCCGCCGGATGGACGAGCTGTCCCAATTCGGCTGCGTCGCGGTCGACTGGGTGAACCTCGATTTTCGCACGGCGTGGGTCTATCCGCAGGCGGCCAATGAAGGCGCGGCCAATTACGATCACCGCCACGACGAGGAGCGCCTCGATGCGCTCAACCGCGCGCTGCGAGAAAAGGTGTCGGTGGTCTCCGCCAGCACGGACATCGGCGGCCGCGGCAAGGGTTTCGTGATCTACGCGCCGGTGATCCGCGCGGGAAGCGTCGGGGGCTTCGCCGCCGCCGAGTTTCCCTACCGGCCATTCTTCGCGACGGTCATCAACCAGCGGAAGCTGGCGAACGATTATCGGATCGCGGTTTCGATCGGGACCGAACGCCTCTTCGAGTCGGCCGTCCGCTCGTCGCCGCGGAATGCCGACCTCACCGTCGAGAAGACCTATCCCATTTTCGACCGCCGGATGCGGCTGAGCTTCATGCCCTCCGACACGGCGCTGGCGAGCGACCGCCGGCTGCTGCCCGAACTCGCGCTCCTCGCCGGTCTCGGCATCACCGGGCTGCTCGGCCTCAGCATCCATTTCGCGCGCCGTTCGCGGGCGGGGCAGCGCGCCGCGGAGTTTTCCAACCAGCGGCTCGTGGCGGAAAACGAGGAGCGCCGCCGGATCGAGGAGCGGCTCAAGGTTTCCGACGAGCGCCTGCGGCTCGCTCTCGACTCCACGCAGATCGGCATCTTCGAGTGGAACGTCGCCGCCGGCCACGTCTACTACAGCCCCGGCCTGTGGGCGATGCTCGGCTATGAACACCACCGGATGCCGGCCACGGTCGAGGCGTGGCAATCGTTGATCCACCCCGACGACCTCCCGCTCTACCGCGAGCGCACCGCCGACCAGTTCGACCGCCGGGTGACCTTCATCGAGGCCGATTACCGGGTCCGCGCGAAGGCCGGCGAGTGGCGCTGGGTCTTCACGCGCGCCAAGACCGTCGCCACCCAGGCCAGCGGCCGGCCCGAACGCATCATCGGCACGGTCCAGGACATCACCGCCCGCCGGGAAACCGAGCTCGCGCTGCGCGAGAGCCAGGCCGAGGCCCGCAAGCTTTCGCTCGTCGCCTCGAAGACCGACAACCCCGTCCTCATCGGGTCGCCCGACGGTGTCATCGAGTGGGTCAACGAAAGCTTCTGCCGCGTGATGGAGTATTCGCTCTCCGAGGTGATCGGGCGCAATCCCGCCGACTTCATGATCGGCCCGGAAACGAACCCGCGCACGATCGTCCAGATCCGCTCCGCGATGGCGCGCGGCCAGGGCCTCAGCACCGACGTCGTCAACTACTCGAAATCCGGGCGCAAGTACCACCTCCACCTCGAAATCCAGCCGATCCGCAACGACGCGGGCCAGCTGGAGAACTTCATCGCGATCGAGTCGGACATCACCGCGCGGGTCGAAACCGAGGCCCAGCTCCGGCTCGCCAAGGCCGAGGCCGACGCCGCGTCGCGGGCGAAGAGCGAGTTCCTCGCCTCGATGTCGCACGAGATCCGCACGCCGATGAACGGGGTGATCGGCATGACGAGCCTCCTGATGGAGACCACGCTCAGCGACGAGCAGCGGGACTTCGTCAACACGATCCGCGTCTCCGGCGAGGCCCTGCTCACCATCATCAACGACATCCTCGACTTCTCGAAAATCGAGTCGGGCAAGATGGATCTCGAGCAGGTCCCGTTCGAGCTCGCGAGCTGTCTCGAGGAAACCCTCGACCTCTTCGCCCCGCAGGCCGCGGCGAAGCAGATCGAGCTCGCCTGCCACATCGACCCTTCGACGCCCGCCTGGATCCTCGGCGACATCACGCGCGTGCGCCAGATCCTGGTCAACCTCGTCAACAACGCCGTGAAATTCACGCCGCACGGCAGCGTGTCCGTCGAAGTCCGCGCGCTGCCGCCCGTCGCGCCCGGCGCCCAGTTTCCCCTCGAGTTCACCGTCCGCGACACGGGCATCGGCATCCCGCCGGACCGCGTCGGCCGGCTCTTCAAGGCGTTCAGCCAGGGAGACTCCTCCACCACCCGCAAATACGGGGGCACCGGCCTCGGCCTCGTCATTTCCCAGAGCCTCGCCACGCTCATGGGGGGCGAGATCCGCGCCGAAAGCACGGTGGGAAAAGGCGCGGCGTTCACCTTCACGATCCGCACCGAGGCGACACCCGTGCCGCTGGAAAACTCCGCGCCGGCCCTCGACCCCGCGCTGCGGTCCGGCCCGGTGCTGTGCATCGAGGACCATCCCGTGACGCAGCTGCGGCTGAAGACCTTGATAGAGTCGCTCGGCGGCCGGTGCGTGTTCGCGCCCGACATCGAGGCCGGCCTGAAGCTGGTCCCTGGGCTTCCGCAGCCGCCGACCCTGCTGGTCGTCGACTTCGATCGGAATCACCACGGCCCGGATCTTGCGCGCCTGCTCGCCCTGAAAGCGCCGTGTCTCCTGATGCTGCCATTCGGGCAAAGCGCGCCGGCCCGCGGGGAAAACGAGCCGCCGGTCGCGGTCGTGCACAAGCCGCTTCGGACCAGCGCCCTGATCCACGCCTTCAACCAGCTGGCCAGCCCGGGCTCGCGGCTGTCCCACGCCGCCGGCGCTTCCTCGGCGTCAGGAATTCTCCTCGCCCACGAATTTCCGCTGAACCTGCTCCTCGCCGAGGACAACACGGTGAACCAGAAGGTCGCGCTGCGCTTCCTCGAGCGGCTCGGCTACCGGGCCGATGCGGTGGGCAACGGACTCGAGGTGATCGCCGCGCTCGGCTCTCGTCACTACGATGTCGTGCTTATGGTTCTCCAGATGCCGGAGATGGACGGACTGGAAGCCAGCCGGCAGATCCGCCGCATCCTCCCGCCGGAGCGCCAGCCGAAGATCATCGCGCTCACGGCGAACGCGATGCAGGGCGACCGCGAGCTCTGCCTGGCCGCGGGCATGGACGACTACGTCAGCAAGCCGGTGAAGCTGCATGAAATTTCCGCCGCAATCCGCCGCCTCTTCGGCAAGCCGGTCGAGACGCCGGTCGGCGAGCGCCTGATCGGGTAGCCACGCTGCTGATACACATCGTCGGCGAGAATTCCGGCGTGGAGGTTGGCCGCAAAAATGCGCAAGTGCTCCGGGGTTGCGAAGGAGCTGCCATCGCGCCTATGGCGCACGGGAGATTCGATTCGGAGTCCCGAAGCCCTTGCGCTTTTTTGCGGCGACTCCTTTCGAACCCCGCTTTGGGCCCGGCTTCTTGGCGGATCCTCTTTTATTTAAAATGCTCCAGCCGTCTCACGATAGGAGCACCGTCCGCAGCCGGTCAATTTCGGCCCGGCTAGCCGGATTCCCGACGAGATTCGTCATCTCCCACGGATCGCGCTCGAGATCGAAAAACAGCCAAGGCGTCCCGTCGTCATTCAGGATCAGTTTCCGATCCCGTGTCCGCACGCCGTGCCAGACCCGGTCGCATTGATGCGGCAGGGCCACGACCGACGGCATCGAGATGCGCGCCGCGCCCGCACGACCGGGAATCCATTCCGCGCCGCCGCTCCATGCCGCAGTCATCGCCGGCAGGTCCAGAAGTGAGACCGCCGCATCGTCCTTCCGCGGCTGGACGCCGGGCCGCCGCACCAGTAGCGGGACGCGCACGCTCTCCTCGTACGGCCAGCCTTTGCGAAAAAGCCCGTGCGCCCCGTGCATGTCCCCGTGCACGCTCGTGAAACCCACGATCGTCGGCCCAGCCGTCTCCGACGACAGGTTGCGCAGCATTCTTCCGATCGCCCGGTCGGTCGCCTCGATGTGGGCATGGTATCCCGCCAGTTCCTTCCTGGCCGTCTTTTCCGCGGGGCCGCCGAGAGGGACGTTCGGCGCCAGCACGATCGCGGCCGGATCGCGCGCCGTCACTCCCGCTGCCGGCGCGTCGTAGGGTGGATGCGGCGCCTCGAGGCTGACCACGCAAAAACGCGGACGGGAATCCCGCGCTTCGTCCCCCGCGAGCCACCGCGCCGCGCGGTCGGCCAGCACGTCGCTCTGATATCCCCTCACCTGCACCGGCACGGGCAGCGCGGTCCCGTGCAGCCACGGGTCGTTGAGCAGAAATCCGCCCTCGAAACCCTCCCAATGGTCAAATCCTCCGCGGGCACCGGGAGGAACGAGCGTTTTCGCATGCGCCTCCCCCACCAGCGGCGCCGCCGCGTCACGTTTGCCGAGGTGCCACTTCCCGAAAAACGCCGTCGCATAGCCGAGGGACTTCATCGCGCCGGCAATCGTCCGTGAGTCCAGCGGCAGCGGATCGAAGTAATCCCGCACGCCGTTTTCCGGCGACGTCACGCCGGTGAGCATCGCCGCCCGCGCAAACGGGCCGAACGGATGGGGCGTGACCGCCTGCGTGAAATTCACGCTTTCCGCGGCGAACGCATCCAGGCAGGGCGTGCGCGCATTCGGATCGCCCGCATGACCGAACGCCGAGGCGCGCCACTGCGTCGTGACAATCCAGAGGATGTTCGGGCGCGGCATCCCCGATTCAATTCTCCAAACCGGCCGCCTTGGCAAGTGGCCGCTGCGCGACGCCGCGCCACGGCGGGCGCTACGCCGCTTTTCCGACGGAGACCCCCAGGCTCCGCGGCGCCGACATTTTCCCCGGCGTCAGGGAACGACCGCGGGGCCGGCGGTATTGGAAAAAGGTCCAGAGGGCCACGCCGAGAGCGAAGCCGAGCGCAAGCAGGTCGGCCGCTTCGAGGAAGCGCGCGGCGAAAAATGCCAGCACTTCGAGGAACACGACGGCAGAGAGGAAAGGAAGGAATTTCATGTCGGATTGGTTTCAGTGGATTAAACCCGACGTTCGTCACGTTCGTCCGACAGGTGCGTGACACCCCGGCAACTTCCGCTGCCGCGGAACATTTCGCCGCAAAGGGATGGGCATTCCACCCGTTTCTGCTAAGACAAAATCCATGACCGTCCTCGATTCGGAGCTGGCCGATCTCCCGACCCCGTCGGGTCCGATGCGGACCTACCTGTTTCGTCCGGCCGCTCCCGGAAAATATCCGGGCATTCTGCTCTACTCGGAAATCTTCCAGGTGACGGGCCCGATCCGACGGACGGCGGCGTTTCTGGCCGGTCACGGATTCGTCGTCGCCGTGCCCGAAATCTACCATGAGTTCGAGCCGGCCGGCAAAGTGCTCGCCTACGACCAGGCCGGCGCCGAGCGCGGCAACGCGCTGAAAATTTCCAAGGAGCTCGGCGCCTTCGACGCCGATGCGCGCGCGGTGCTCGCGCACCTCGCGAAACACCCGCAGTGCACCGGGAGACTGGGCGCGATGGGCATCTGCATCGGCGGACATCTCGCGTTCCGCGCCGCGATGAATCCGGAGGTGCTCGCGGCGACGTGCTTTTACGCGACCGACATCCACAAGCGCGGGCTGGGCAAGGGCGCGAACGACAACTCGCTCGACCGGATCCCGGAAACCAAAGGCGAGCTGATGATGATCTGGGGGCGCCAGGATCCGCACGTCCCGCTCGAGGGACGCGGCAAGGTGCACGCCGCGCTCTGCGCCGCGGGGACGAATTTCACGTGGCACGAGCTCAACGGCGCGCACGCGTTCCTACGAGACGAGGGCTATCGTTATGACCCGGAGCTGGCGCACCTCTGCCTCGGCCTCGCCGTCGGATTGTTCCGGAGAAAACTCGGCGAGGGCGATCTGCGCGTGACCGGAGCAGCCGGACCTGCCGAGACGAAACACTGAATCCGGAACGGACCCTCTTTTTTATTTCGATCACCGCCGGCCGGCGCCGGGGCGCCGCTTCAACCGCAAAGATCGCAAAGCACGCGAAGGAAGCCAGGTCGCCGATTTCCTCTTCGCGCCGTTGGCGTGCTTTGCGGTGAAATTACCTTCGGGAACCATGTCTTCGTCGAATCCAGGCCCTCGCCCGTTCGTTCCGGGAAGACCCCATTGGTGGCAATGGCCGACGGTGCTGTCGCTCGACGCCCCGGCGGTGGCGGTGCTCTGGCAGTGGCTCCTGGCACGCGTGGCAAGGGTGCCGCTGGCCTGGCACCATGCGGTGGTCCTCGGCGTTTCGGTCTGGCTCGCCTATGCGGCGGATCGCTGGATCGAAGGATGGCGGCTTGCGCCTGACCAGATCCGCACGCAGCGGCATCGTTTTTATCAACGCTGGCGGTGGCCTCTCGCCGCGGTGTGGTGCGTGGCGCTGGGAGCGGACCTTGGCGTGTCGCTGCTCTGCCTGACACGGCGCGAACTTGAGGCGGGCCTGCTGCTGCTGCTGCCCGTGTTCGCCTACCTCCTTTCGCACCAGCTCGTGCACCGGCTTCGCCGCTGGCGCGCGCCCAAGGAGATCTGCGTGGCGCTCCTGTTTGGCGCCGGCGTGTCGGTGTTTCTTTTCGCGGAGCCCGATGCGGACGTCCGGTCGCTTTTTGCGCCCCTCGGTTTCTTCGTGCTCCTGTGCTTCGCGAACTGCGCGCTGATCGCAGCCTGGGAACAGGCGGTCGACGCGGCGCACGGACAAACCTCGTTCGCGCTTCAGTTCCGCCGCGCGCATGCGTTCACCCACGCGCTGCCGTGGCTGCTGGCCATCGCGGCCGGCTGGCTCGCCGGCGACCGCAGCGGACCGGTGCGGACAGCGATGGCGTGCACGGCCGCCAGCGGCGTCCTGCTGGGCCTGCTCGACGTGGCGCAGCCGAGGGTCGGCCCGCGCCTGGCGCGAGCCCTCGTGGATTTCACCCTGATGACTCCGGCGCTGGTCTGGGGTTTCGAACGGTGGCGGTTTTGATTCCCGGCTGTCCTCCTCGGAAGAGGAGGCCGTGTTCGCAAAATGGCCCACAGCGATTGAAAAGGTTCCCATGGCGAAAACGACGCAGGCGGCCGCGGCCAATTTCGATCCTCTCGCACGGGTCTATCGTGCGCTCGAGATCGTCGCCTTCGGCGGCGACCTGGAACGCGCGCGGTTTTGCCTGCTGCCTCGTCTGGCGGGCTGCCGTTCGATCCTCATTCTCGGCGAAGGCGACGGCCGGTGCGCCGAGCGTCTGCTGACCGTGGCTCCGTCGGCCAGGATTCATTGCGTCGATTCGAGCCCGGCGATGATCGCGCAGGCGAAGGCCCGCGTGGCGGGAAAGGGCGGCGGGGAACGGGTGACCTTTGAATGCGCGGATGTGCTCGGCCGGGAATTTCCCGTCGCGGGCCACGATGCGGTCGTGACGCTTTTTTTCCTCGATTGTTTCGAGCCGGAACAGGCGGAGGCGGTGGTGGGCCGGATCGCGGCGGCGCTGCAGCCTGGCGCCCGGTGGCTCTTCGCGGATTTTGTGCGGCCGGAAAAAGGCCTCGCCCGGCTGAGGGCGCGACTCTGGCTCGCGGTGCTCTATGCGTTTTTCCGGTGGCAAACCGGGCTCAGGGTGCGGGCGCTGCCACCCTCGGAAATGCTCATCGAAAAGGCAGGCTTCGAGGGCATCGCCGCGGCGACGTTCCAACACGGGCTGCTGAGGACCCGCCTCTTCGTCGAGAACAGGCAAAGCAGGATTGAAAAAATCCAACGCTGCTGAATCCCTGCTCCCCGAGGAATTCCGAGGGAAAGTTGGCCGCAAAAAATGCGCAAGGGCTCCGGGGTTACGAAGGAGCCGCCATCGCGCCCATAGGCGCACGGGAGATTCGATCCGGAGCCCCCGAGCCCTTGTGCTTTTTTGCGGCGACTCCTTCCGAACCTGGATTTGGCGCCGGCTTCCGGGCGGATACATTCAGGGATGCGCCGCAAACCTCACGGGCCCTTCGCCTACTGCAGCTTCACGGGCAGCGACATTTTTCGGGCGGCGAGGGCGTTGAGGAGTTCGCCGGTGTGCTGGGCGGAGACGTCGTCGCCGGTGCGGATCGTTTTGTTCGGGAGAAAATTGTTCACCACCGCGCAATAGTCGCTGTTGACCATGATCCCGAGCAGCTCGCCGGTCTTGCTCAGGACCAGATCGCCGCGCGAAGGGGCGAAATCGCCGAAGAGCCGTTTGAAAAGCCGGTTGTCGACCCGCACATAACCGGGCTGCGACGCATCCAGCTTGAAGCCGACATCGCCGTAGCCCTTCCCTCCCCCGTTCACCAGCACGGCCTCGGTGAACTTCACCGGATCGAGGGCGGTGGGGTAGACCTTGACGCCGAGCGCCGCGGCCTGCGTCGCGTCCACGGGCATGGCGACCACGCGCGGGTCCACCGAAAGGAAATGGATGGCCGACGCCCTGCTCGGCGCCGTCGCCCCGCGCGAGAACTCCACGCTGACCTTGTCCCAGTCATAGCTCGTCTCGCTCAGCGTGAACGGCGTGTCGTCGACGTGCAGCAGCGCATAGGTCCGGTCGCCGTCGGTGACAAGGACCGTCGACGAGGTCTTCTCGCGCGTCGCCGGGCCAAGCAGTCCGCGGCGCACGGCGGTGAACCGTGCCGTGACGCGGTTGGCGAGGTAATCGTTGAAGAGAACGTTCGCGTTGATCGGGCGGTTGTCGCGGATCTCCTTGGTAAGCTCGCCGGATTTTTCCGCGAGCTGGCCGACGCCCTGCGCGAGCTGGGTGGTGGTTTCCTGGACCTTGAGCCGGTCCTGCCGTTCGACTGCGGCCTGCGTTTTCAAGGTCTCGGCGGTCTCCCGCAGCATCTGCTTTTCCTGCTCGGCGACCTTCACCGCCACCGTCAGGCCCTCGATTTTCTGGCGGGACTCGGCCTGCTGCTGGTTGAGCAGGGCGAGCGCGGCCTTCTGGCGTTCGGCCTCGGCGCGCTTGTCCTCGAGCTCCTTCTGGATTCGTGCGAGTTGCTCCTTGGTCAGCGTGGCATCCTTCGTCGCCGCGGCAACCTTCTGGCCAAGGTCGGCGGCGGTGCGCTGCGTGGCGTCGAGCGAGCTGGCCAGTTTTTCGCGCTCGGCCTGGAGCTGCGTCAGGTTCTGGTCGCGCTGCGCCAGCGTGGACTCGGTCGAGGAAAGTCTCCGGGTGAGCTGCTCGCGCGTGGCGCGTTCGTCGGCGAGCGAGAGCTTCATCGTCTCGACGATGTCCTGGTCCTTGGTGACGGCGTTGGCGGCGACTTCGGGCACGGGCGGCTGCTTCGCGCGCGCCGGCTCCGCCTTTTCCCAGCGCGTGAGCGCGAGGAGGTTGAGCAGGAGAAAGTCGCAGAGGATGAGCAGCAGGGTCTTGTTCATGGCTTCGCGACGGGCAGGGACTGGCTGTCGAGGATGAGCTGGCGCTTGTAGGGCCGCACGTGGCGGATCTTCACGAGCGCGACGCACGTGATGCCGAAGAGGTTCGAGGAATAGGCCGCGAGCAGGTTCGGCTCGATCACCCCGAGCACCTGGAGCACGAGCGCGGTCGCCGTGCCGCCGATGCCGACGTAGAGGCCGCCGTCGAAGAGGTTTTCCTCATTCTCCATCAGGCGGAGCTTCACGAGCGGCGTCAGGTCGCTGCGGGAAATCTCCCGGATTTTCAGGAGACAGATGAAATACATGACGATCTGGAGCACGGCGAAGAAGCCGATGGAAATGAGGGTGGAGGCGTCCATGTTGGGAGTGGGTTTGGGAGCAGAGTGGTCGGGAGGGGTGGAAGTGGAAACCAGGACAGGAAGAACCAGGCGCACGCGGTACTCGGAGACCGGCGCCGCCTTCAGCAAGAACGGCTCCGTCACGACGATGAACAGGGCGGAGAAGAGAAGCGCGAGAATCCCGCTCTTCATGTGGATCAGGCTGGCGGGCGCGCCGGTGGAAGGCGTGACGATCCACCGGTCCATTCCGCGGAGAAGGAAAAAAGCGCCGACCAGATACCCGAGGTATTTCAGCGCAATCATCACGCGCGGATGAAGAATCACGAGCGACGCCGCCGCGACGAAACCGGCGCTTGGCCCGCGGTTGACCGGGACCTGCCAGCGCAGCAGCTGGTTCACGGCGCCCTGTCCGTCCGCGAGCGCCGTCCGGAGATCCTCCAGCCCGGGCTTGCCGTACTTGATCAGATACGTGGCCACCTGGTCGGCGGATCCGGAAAAAAGGGAGGCCGCGTAAATCATCGGAAGCTGGTCCGGCGCCACGCGCGCGAGGTGTGCATATTCGCCGACGGTCTTGGTGTCCTCCGTCCGCCGGAGCAATTCACCGAGCTGCGCCCAGTCGAGCCGTTTTCCCAGCGAAAGCAGGTCCACGAGGAAAGGCTCGAGTTCCCCGAGGTCCTTCTGGGTGACGGCGGAGTCGGCGAGATTCCGCAAGTCCCGCTGGAGCGGCGGCGCGAGGTGCTCGCCCTGGTAAAGCAGGGCCGTCAGGAGGACGACCGCCTCGAGCGTCTGCCCGCCCGGCTCGGACACCGGCACAAAGCGGCCCGTGGACGTGATCTCGCGCGTCCGCAGGAGCGCCTGCACGCCGAGCGAGCGCGACGTCGCGAGGTAATCGCGGAGCTTGGTGCGCGCCTGTTCGGTGATGAAAAAGGTGAGGACGGGCGTGCTGGCGGTGTGCCCGCGGTTTTCGCGCAGGTTGAAGAGCGGATCGAGAAAGGGGTCCCACCCGCCCCACGCGACCATCTCGGGAGCGTGCGCGGACAATTCGCCGAGGGATTTCTCGAGCTGGGGAGCGAGGGGATCGTTGACGGCCTGCGCAGCGGCGAGCGTGAGGGCGGCAGGGCCGATTTTCTCCGACTGGACGAGCTGGAGTCCGAACTGGCCCAGCGACGGGGTTCCGGCGCCCGCCTCGCGCAGGAGCGCCGGGCTGATGGACTTGAGATTCACCGGCAGGGACCACGCGGCCAGGGCGATGATGGCGCCGACCGCCACGAGCAGCGGCCCCGTGAGATTCCAGTGGCGGGCGCGTGGGCTTGGTTCGCTCATGCTACAGGAGTATTTATTTGCGGGCTGCGAAAGGCAAACCCACCCTTAAGCACAACGACCGATGTCCTTTACCATTGTTCACTATAACGAGCCCATTTTGAGGAAGAAGGGGGAGAAAGTGACGGTTTTTGACCGGTCCTTGATGGATTTGGCCGACGAAATGGTGGAAGCCATGCGGAAGGCGGAAGGCATCGGCCTGGCCGCGCAGCAGATCGGGAAGGCGCTGCAGCTGTGCGTGGTGGACCTGAGGCGGGCCGAGGCGGATTTCACGTGGGAGCTGGATGGCTCGAAACCGCCGCTCGACCTCTTCATGCCGATGGTGATCGCGAATCCGCGGATCGCGGTGCTGCCGGGCACCGACGAGGTCGTTTTCGAGGAAGGCTGCCTCTCGTTCCCGAAGATCCGTGGCGACGTCGTCCGGCCGGACAAGATCCGGGTGAATTTCCAGGACGAGCGCGGCGTGCCGCACGTGCTGACGTGCGACGGCCTGCTGTCGCGCTGCATCCAGCACGAAGCCGATCACCTGAACGGCGTGCTCTTCATCGACCGGATGACGAAGGCCGCGCGCGCGACGGTGAACGACGCTGTCAAGGCCCTGGCGAAGGAAACGCGCGAACTCGCAAAGACATGAGCGGCGGAAGGTCCATTGCCACCCGCACCGGCGACGACGGCACCACGAGCCTGCTTTACGGCCAGCGGGTGCCGAAGGATCATTTTCAGATCGAAGCCGTCGGCGCCTTCGATGAACTGAACGCGGCGGTGGGATTTGCGAAGGCGAGCGTTTCATCCCCGGAGGCGAAGGCGGCGCTCGAACAGATTCAGAAGGATCTCGTGACACTGATGGGAGAACTCGCGTGCGCCGAAAGCGACGCCGAGCGCCACGCCGCCTCGAAGTTCGAAAAAATCGGCGACGGCGCCCTGGTGCGGATCGATGCGGCGATCGCGCAGATCGAAGCCAAGTCGCTGAATTTTGACGGATGGGCGACGCCTGGCGCCACGCTTCCGGCCGCGGCGCTGGATCTGGCGCGGACCGCGGCGCGGCGGGCGGAGCGGCGGCTGGCCGGCCTCCCCGCCCAAGGGCGCTCCGTGCGACCGGTGCTGGGACAGTTCGTCAACCGGGTTTCCGACCTGCTCTGGCTGATGGCGCGGGAGGCGGAGTAGCACGGGTCTCCGACCCGTGAACGCGGGCTCGAGCTGACGTGCAAAACTCGATTTTCGGGGTGGACAGAGCCCGCCATCACGGGTCGGAGACCCGTGCTACTCCTGCTCTTGTCATCGGCGGAAATCCGCTTCTAGTCTTCGCACCATGATTGCTGCCCTTGTCATGATCGTCGTTGCGGCCGGTTACCGTGTGCTCGCGGTGCATGAGCCGGCCATGTCCAATTTCGCGCCGCTGATGGCGCTCACATTCTGCGGCGGCCTCTATTTCCGCGACCGCCGGCTCTGGCTGGTTCCCTTCATCGCGCTCGTGCTCTCGGATCTTTACATCGACCGGTTTTACGCCGTGCAGTACGGCTACCTCTGGACCCCCGGAGGCGCCGCCGTGCGCGCGCTCTGCTTCGTGGTCGCGCTCGGGCTCGGGTATCTCGTCTCGCGGCAGAAGAGCTGGCTGAATGTCTTTTCGGGCGTCCTCGGCGGTGCGGTGTTTTTCTATCTCGTGACCAACACCCAGTCGTGGATCACCGACCTGAATTACGCGAAGACCGCGGCGGGCTGGTGGCAGGCGATGACCGTGGGGCATCCGCAATTTCCCCCGACGCTGCTCTTTTTCCGCAATTCGCTCGTGAGCGATTTCATTTTCACTGCCGCGTTCGTCGGGGTGATGGAATATCGCGCGTTGCAGGCGGATCAGCCGAGTTTGCTGCGGCGGCAAAGCGCGTAGGCGATCAGCTGTGAGCTTTCAGCTGTCAGCTTTCAGCCGGAAACCTGGCGTTCATCGTTGCTTGGGATTTTGGCTCGGGCGCGCCTCGCCGCCGGCCGGGATTGGCGAGCGGACGGGATGTCCGTGCCAAATAACGCCCTGACTTGAACGCTGACAGCTGAACGCTGATTGCCGATCGCTGATCGCTGATCGCTTCCCTCACAGCAGGTCTGCCGCCAGCTCGGCCAATCTGGAGCGCTCGCCCTTGGTGAGCTTCACATGCGCGGCGATCGCCTGGCCCTTCATCCGGTTGTGGCAGTAAACCAAGCCGTTGCTGCGGGAATCGACGTAGGGGTTGTCGATCTGCGCCGGATCGCCAATGAGGACGATCTTCGAACCCTCGGAAATGCGCGTGATCACCGTCTTCACTTCGTGCGGCGTGAGCTGCTGCGCTTCATCGAGGATGAAAAAACGGCGCGCGATGGAGCGTCCACGGATGAACGCCAGCGCCTCGATCTCGACCAGCCCGCTCTTGAGGAGCCGCTCGTAGGGCTTCGCCAGCGGCGTTCCGTTGTGGCCGCCGCTCTGGCTGACGTGCGACGGCTGCACCGCCGTCATCGCGGCGAGAAAACGGTCGTCGTGCTTCTTGTGCTTCTTCTTCGAAACTTTCTTCGCCGCGAACTGCGGCTCCTTCTGGGGCTTCGACGGCATCAGCACCTCCAGGGCGTCGTAATACGGCTGGAGCCACGGCTTCATCTTCTCCTCGAGCGTCCCGGGGAGAAACCCGATGTCCTTGCCGAGGGCGATCACGGGGCGCGAAATCGACACCCCATCGTAGCGCGAATGCTCGTCCTGCGTCTGGTGAAGCGCGCCCGCGATCGAGAGCAGCGTCTTGCCGGTCCCGGCCTTGCCGAAGCACGTCAGCATGTGGATGCTGTCGTCCAGCAGCGCATCGAGGAAAAATTGCTGCTCGAGGTTTCGCGCGCGGATCGGGATCCCGCCGGGCGCCTTGACGTAATCCGGGAGCTTCAGCCGGCGCACGACGCCCTCGCCGTAGTAGCGCGCCGGCATCGTCTTGCCCTCGTCGGAGCGAAGCAGGACATACTCATTCAGGTAAAGCGGTTTCGCCGCGTCGGGTCCGATGTCGAATTCACCCTCGGAACAGAACCGCTGGAGCTCGTAGAGGTTCACGGGAATCTCCCGGTAGCTGGCCTCCTCGATATTCTCGGGGACCTTGTCGTTGAGATAGTCCTCGGACTCGAGCCCGACCGCGCGGGCTTTCAGCTGAACGTTGACGTCCTTCGTGACGAGGATCGTCGGCGGCGGAAACTGTTCCTGGACGAAAAGCGCGGCGGCGATGATCCGGTTGTCCTTCTTGGTGAGGTCCGGCAGGATATTCCGGAGCCGTTCCATTGCGGGGGACGTGCGTCCGCCCTCCACCAGATACGGGTTGATGATGATCGAAAGGGTGCCGCCCGTGTCGAGTTTGACCCCCTCGTGCATCGAGCGCGAGTCGGGGAGGAGCTCCTGCAGGATCCGGTGAACGCGGCGGGCGTTGCGGCCGCGTTCCGTCGATTGCTCGCCCTTGATGGCGTCGAGCTCCTCGAGGACCTCGACCGGGATCGCCAGGTTGTTCTCCTGGAATTTATAGATCGATTGCGGATCGTGGAGGAGGACGTTCGTGTCGAGCACGAAGGTCTTAACTTTAGCCGCCACCTTGACCCCCGAAGTTGGGGCTACTGCCCCTCGCAGGTTTTCCATCGTGTGGATATCTTGTGAGCAACTCTGCACGGGGCGTGCCATTTGTCGATGATAGAGTTATACCAGCCCGATAAAATCCCCTCCTCTGACACACCCTTGGACACGCGTTTCTCCCTTTGGAGCGATGCGGTGGCGAGGTATCAGCGGCGGAACAGTCAGCGATCAGTTGTTCGCTTGGGGGAAAAAAGAAGGCGGGCCGCCTACCCCTAGACGACCCGCCAATGACTTTCTTACGTACCCCAATTCTCCCGCTAAGCAGGATATTGGCGTGCAGGAATAGACGTCGGTTGGGGCCAAAGGTTCCAAACGATCCTTACATCGAGGAGTGAGATGTGGGATTTTTTTTTGAACGTGAAACAGGAATCCAGAGTTGCAGGAGATATTCCGCGAGGCTCCGCATGCTGGTTCGCTGGAGGCCCTCGTGCCGCACCGCCTCGCGGAAGGCCGGAACAATTTCGCTCCGTTCCTTGTAGTAGTGCCAGAGTTCCGCCTCGAGCCGGGTGGCGACCGCGTGCGGGTCGGAATTCGGCGCGCTCAGCTTCTGCACCTTGCCCTGCCAGAATCGCTTTTCCTCGGGGTGGGTCAGGAGGTAGTCGGAGACGCGTTGTTCACACCGGTTGAGACTCACGGCGCCACGGTGCTTCGCATGAGGTAAAAAACAACCGCAAATCCCCCGCCAGCCCACGATTGCATTTCCCCGGTATTCACCCCATACATCCCCCAACCCCTCCTCCGACACCATGTGGCCCAAACTCAAAGAGCAACTTCCGACCGTTTTCCTGACCGCGCTGCTGATCACCGGCGCCGCCTTCTGGCTTCATCAGCGCACGGTCAACGACATGGCGGCGCGACAGGATGCCGAACTCGCCCCGCTGCGGGAGCAGAATGACGCGCTCAAAGCCTCGCAGGACGAAAATCGCCGGCAGATCGAGGCCACGAACAAACTCCTGCGCGATGCCATCTCGAAGCGTCAGGCGGACATGTTCATGACGGACGAGGAAGTGAACAAGCTCAACGCTGACAAGATCAACGCCTTGGCCGAGGCGGTCGCGAAGAAGGTTCAGCCTTATAATCCGCTTCCGAAAACGCCCGAGGAGGCCGAGAAGATGCAGAACGACCAGGTCGACAAGGTCTCGTCGCGCATGACGGAGCGGATCCAGCCGATCCTCGCCGAGATGGCGAACGACCAGCATCTCACCCGCGACTCGATCGCGTCCTATAGCCAGAAAATTTCCGACCAGGTCGGAAATGTCCTGACCTCGGAGCTGGCGAAGAACCAGCAGTTGAACAACAATCTCGTCGCCACGCAGACCGTCGCGCAGGACTCGCTCAAGCTCTCGCACGAGATCACTGCGTTGTATCTTAGCTCCTTCAAGGACCAGGGCCTCATCACGCGCCTCCTCACGCTGCCCGCGAATGTCGTGAAGGACGCCGCCAGCCTGAGCATCATCTCGAGCAGCCAGCGCAAGAAGGTCGAGGAAGACCTGCTGAACCGGATGAACCAGATCGAAAACCGCCTGACCGAAATCCAGGCGCAGGCCCCGAAGAAATAAGCGTCGCAGCGGCGACATGGGCCTGCTGCCCATCATTCGACCCGGCATGCGACGCGCCGCCCTGCAGCGCCAACGGGACCTGCCGCCGCTACTTCGTCAGGTAAAACGGATCCGGCAGCTTGAAGCCTCGCTCGGCGACGCCGCCCTCGAGGTCGCTGTCCTGGTCGCCGATGTTGGCAATGATCACGTGGCCCTCGGATTCCAGCCGCCGGCGGGCCGCCAGCTTGAAGGCGCCGGTCGTTTCGCTCGAGCCGTCGGGTTTCAGGATCAACCGGGTGTAATCTCCGCAGCCGATCGCGCGCAGGTTTTTCTCCGTGCCCGCGCGATGGCGTTCGTGTCGGCCGGTGATAAAGATGATTTCAACCTTCAGGGCGCGGGCCCGTAGGTAGAGGTCGCGCACCGCGGGAATCGCCGGCGCCTTTCCATCGGCGACCCAGGCGTTCCAGGTCACGGCGTTGTACGCGAAATCCTGGCCGCGGATCAGTGGCAGGTTCGAAAAAAGCGTCTCGTCGAGATCGAACACGATGGCGAGATGCGCCCCGCCCCGCTTCACGCGCTGCTCCAGCCATTCCCCCGCCTGCGCGGCCACGGCTGCCGTCTCGCGGTCATACTCTCCCGAATCGAGGTAGGCGCGGATCTCGCCCTTCAGAACATCGAGGTTCGCCGGTTCGCGACCAAGCGCCGGCGCGAAAGCCAGGGTCGCGCCCAGGAAGATTTTCAGCAGCCGCGAAGGCATTGCTCGGCTCATGCGGGGAGGCGCTACCCGAGCTTCAGGTCCGGACGCTTCACTTCCTTCACCGCCCATTTGGTGACGGTCAGCCCTTTCGCCGTCCGCGTGCTGACGGGCACCGCCGTGAGGTCGAAGTCGATCTCGCGCACGCGCGCCCCGCTGCGTCCGTCGAGCGAGACGTGCAGCATCTTCGGCATCTCCTTTTCCGTCTTGCTGACCTCGAGATAGACGACCTGCGAGCCCTCGCTCTTGACCAGCGGGTAGAGCTTGTCCCGCGAAAGCCCGCCGATCTGGAATTTTTTCGCGAAGGCCTTCCCCGACTCCTTGTCCTGGTAAACCATCGTGTAGAAGCTCGTGTCGCCCTCCTTCGGCCAGATCGCGATGTGGATGATCTCGCGTCCCATGAAAACCTTGTCGGCCACCTTCGACACCTTCAGCGAACCGTCGCGCATGATCGTCAGGACGCTGTCGAGGATCGTGCACTCGGTCACGAACTCGTGCTGGCGCCAGTTGAGCCCGATGAAGCCGTCCTCGCGGTTCACGTAAAGCCGCTGGTTCGCCGACACGACTTCCGCCGCGTCGATCTGCTCGATCTCGTCGTAGCTCGTGCGGCGCCTGCTGCCCTTGCCGTATTTTTCGGCGAGCATCTCGAACCAGTTGACGGCATAGGCGGTGAGATTCCGGAGGTCGCCCTTCGTCTCCTTCATGCCCTCCTCGATTTTCTTCATTGCTTCCTCGGCCTGGAAACGGTTGTACGCCGAGATCCGCTTGATCCGGATTTCCGTCAGGCGGACGATGTCCTCGTCGGTCACGTCCTGGCGCAGCTGCTTGAGGAACGGCTTCAGTCCGGCGCGGATTTCGGCGAGCACGCTCTCCCAGGTCTTCGACTTCTCGATGTTCCGGTAGATGCGCTCCTCGATGAAGATCCGCTCGAGCGAATCCCAGTGCCACTGCTGCTCGAGCTCGCCGAGCTTGATCTCGAGCTCGCGCTTGAGCAGCGCCTTCGTCGCCTCCGCGCTCGTCTTGAGGATGTCGCGGACGCCGACGAAATGCGGCTTGTCGTCGCCGCTCTTCGGATCGCGCACGATCACGCACGCCGCCGGGGAAAGCTGGATCTGGCAGCTCGTGAAGACATAGAGCTGCTGGATCACCTTGTCCGGCTCGCTGCCCTGCGGCAGGTGGACCAGGATCTCGACCTTGTCCGCCGTGTTGTCGTCGACGTGCTTGACCTTGATCTTGCCCTTCGCGTTGGCCGCGAGGATCGACTCGATGAGCGACTCGGTGGTGACGCCGTAGGGAAGCTCGGTGATCGCGAGCAGATATTTGGAGCGCTCCTCGATCTTGGCCCGGACCTTCACCTTCCCGCCGCGCTCGCCATCGTTGTACTCCGCAAAGTCGGCGGTCCCGCCGGTCGGGAAGTCCGGGAAGATGCGAAACGTTTTTCCCTGCAGGTGATTGATCGCCGCGCGGCAGAGGTCGTTGAAGTTGTGCGGGAGGATTTTCGTCGCCAGCCCGACCGCGATGCCGTCGGCGCCCTCGAGCAGCACGATCGGGAACTTCGCCGGCAGCGTGACCGGCTCCTTCGTCCGCCCGTCGTAGCTCAGCTGCCATGTCGTCGTCTTCGGATTGAACAGCACCTCGCGCGCGAAGGCCGTCAGCCGCGCCTCGATGTAGCGCGGCGCCGCCGCCTCGTCGCCCGTGAGCATGTTGCCGTAGATGCCCTGCGGCTCGATCAGCCATGCGCGCTGTCCGATCGCGACGAGCGCCGCGCCGATCGAGGCGTCGCCGTGCGGGTGGAGCTTCATCGTGGCGCCGACGACGTTGGCAACCTTGTGGAAGCGGCCGTCGTCCATGTCCCAGAGGGTGTGGAGGACGCGCCGCTGCACCGGCTTCAGGCCGTCGTCGATATGCGGCACGGCGCGGTCGAGGATGACATAGCTCGCGTAATCGAGAAACCACTTCCGGTAATGCTGCGCCAGCGGCGCCTGCTCGTCCTGGACCTTCTCGCCCTTCTTGCGCTTGGGCGCGGGGGCGGCGGGAGCTTCCACGGACGGCGGCGAAGGGACCGTCGCGGGGACGGATGCGGCCGGTTTGGCGGGCTCGACCGCGGCTTTTTGCTCGGGCGCGTCGAGCGGGAGTTCGGGCTGGTCGCTGGAAGGTTTCTTGCGTTTGGCCATCTGGTAAATTCCGGTCAGGCGCCAGGGGCGCGAGGCTCACACCGCGAGAACCCCTGGGGGGCTTCGGGTCCTTGGGCCTCCTCGTGGTGGAAGAAATGACTCAAGCTTCGACCAAGTCTTTCTCGATGCTAAGGTTGTCGATGATGAAGTCCTGCCGCTCCGGCGTGTTCTTGCCCATGTAGAAGGCGAGCAGCTCGTCGCTGCTGTGGAGGTGGTGGAGATTCACCGGCTCGAGCCGGATGTTCTCGCCGATGAAATCCTTGAACTCGCCGGCGGAAATCTCGCCGAGGCCCTTGAAGCGCGTGATCTCATGTGTGGCGCCCAGCTCGGCCACGGCCGCCTGCTTTTCCTGCTCCGAGTAGCAGTACCGGGTGACCTTCTTGTTGCGCACCCGGAATAGCGGCGTCTCGAGGATGAAGAGATGGTTGTTGCGGATGACGTCCGGGAAAAACTGGAGGAAAAACGAAAGCAGCAGGAGGCGGATGTGCATGCCGTCCACGTCCGCATCGGTCGCGATGACGATCCGGTTGTAACGAAGGCCGTCGAGCCCCTCCTCGATGTTCAGCGCCGCCTGCAGGAGGTGAAACTCCTCGTTCTCGTAGATGACTTTTTTCGAGAGGCCGTAGGTGTTGAGCGGCTTGCCCTTCAGCGCGAAGACCGCCTGGGTCTGCACGTCGCGCGTCGCCGTCAGCGAGCCGGCCGCCGAATCGCCCTCGACGATGAAGAGGGTGCTGTCCTCGGCCCGCTCGTTGCGGTCGCCGAGGTGCAGGCGGCAGTCGCGCAGCTTGCGGTTGTGCAGCGAGGCTTTCTTCGCGCGTTCGCGGGCGATGTTCCGGATGCCGGCCAGCTCCTTCCGCTCGTGCTCGTTCTCCTCGATCTTCCGCTTGATCGTCTCGGCCGTCTCGCGGTTCTTGTGGAGATACGTGTCGAGCGACTGCTGCATGAACTTCCCGACAAATTCCTTCAGCGACGGCCCCTTCGGCCCGATGTCGGACGATCCGAGCTTGGTCTTGGTCTGCGACTCGAACACCGGTTCCTGGACGCGCACCGCGACGGCGGCGTCGATCGACTGCCGGATGTCCGCCGCGTCGTAGTCCTTCTTGAAATGATTCCGGATCGTCTCGACGAGCGCCTCGCGGAAGGCCGCGAGATGCGTGCCGCCCATCGTCGTGTGCTGCCCGTTGACGAACGACCAGTATTCCTCGCCGTAATGGTTCCCATGGGTGAAGGCCACCTCGATGTCCTCGCCCTCGAGATGGATGATCGGGTAGATCGGCTCGCCGCTGAGTTCCTTGGTGAGCAGGTCCTTGAGCCCGTTCTCGGATTTGAACGGCTTGCCGTTGAGCGTGAGGGTCAGCCCGCGGTTCAGGAAGGCGTAGTTCCACAGCATGTCCTCGATGAACTCGGTGCGGAACTTGAAGTCCTTGCCGAAGAGCGCCTCGTCCGGCGTAAACTCGACGACCGTGCCGTTGCGCTCGTCGGTCTTCGTCACCTTGGCGTCCTTCTTCAGCTTGCCCCGTTCGAACTCGACCGACTTCGTCTCGCCTTCGCGGATCGCCTGGGCGCGATAGGTGAACGCGAGGGCGTTGACCGCCTTCTGGCCGACGCCGTTGAGGCCGACCGCCTTCTGGAACGTCTCGGAATCGTACTTCGCCCCCGTGTTGATGACCGAGACGCACTCGACGAGTTTTCCCAGCGGGATGCCGCGGCCGTAGTCGCGGACCCTGACGCTTCGCTCCGTGAGCTCGACCTCGATCTTGCGGCCGGCGCCCATCATGAATTCGTCGATGGAGTTATCGATCGTTTCCTTGAGGAGGACGTAGATGCCGTCTTCGGCGTGGGTCCCGTTGCCCAGCCGTCCGATGTACATTCCGGGACGGAGACGGATGTGTTCCAGGGAGCTGAGGGTCTTGATGCTGGCTTCAGTATAGGCTTGGGCCATGAGGATGCTTGATGGCGCACAGCGTCCCGCCGCCATGCCGGGTGACAAGCGAAATTGCGGGCGCGGCCCGGGCTGAAGGCCGATGCGCCTTCCGGGAAGGGTGCGGGAAGACCCCTCTCGCGCTGAACCTTTGGCGCTGTTCCCGGTCGGTGTGCTTGTTAACCACCAGCGTACAGGTATTCCCAGGCCATCCCCCATGAAAAAATTCCTCAAATACACGGTCGCGACGGTGCTCGTCCTCGCGCTCGTTGCCTACATTGGCGTCGCTTTCTTCCTCGGGTCCATCGTCAAGGCGGGGGTCAACCGAGTCGGCCCGAAGCTCACCCAAACCAAGGTCGAGCTGGCGGGCGCGCATATTTCCCCGCTGAGCGGCAGCGGCACGTTGTCGGGGCTGTCGGTGGGCAATCCGGCCGGCTGGTCGGACGGGAACGCCTTTTACCTCGGGAGCATGCACATCGACGTGAAACCCCTCTCGCTGCTGGGCGACCACATTGTCGTCAACGATCTCGACATCGACCGCGCCGAGTTCAACTACGAGACGAAGATCGTCTCGAGCAACATCAACGACCTGTTGAAGAACATCGAGGCGCGGACGGGCGGCGACAAGGAGGCGACGGCGGCAAACGGCAAGCAGAAGAAATTTGAGGTGCACCACCTGCGGCTCACGAATGCGAAAGTGACGGTCGGCCTCGGCGCAACCGCCCTGCCGTTGAGCATGCCGCCGATCGAGATGACGGACCTCGGCACGGCCGAGGGTGGCATCACCGCGGAGCAGCTCGCATTCGCCGTGATGCGGAAGGTGACCTCCGGAGTGGTCGCGGCGACGACGCAGGCGGCCGGCCAGATTGGATCGACCGGCGGAGCGGCGGCGGTGGAGAAGGCGAAAAAAGCGGGCGAGAGCATCAAGAAGCTTTTCGGCAGCGGAAAATAACCCCAGGCGGTTCGCCTCGCTGCGCAGCTCCGCGGAGGGTCTGCGGCAACGCGCTCCACCCGCGGCGATTTTCGGCGCCGAGCGCATTTGAATCGACGCGTTGTGCGCCGATGTTTCCGCTTGGGGCGTGAAAATCACCTATTATCTCGAAGTCCTTTCATCGTGGTGCGCCTGGTGCGAGCCGACGTGGGATGCCTTGAAGGAGCGCTATGGCACCCGCGTGGAGTTCGAATGGCGGATCGCGCTGATGAAGCCGGAGGATTTTCCCGTGTCGCGCGAGCAGTGCGACTGGTTTTACCGCCGCAGCGGCGGCACGATGATGCATTCGCCGGAGATGCTGAACTCAGGCTGGTTTGAAGCGGCGCGGGCCGGAATTTATCACGCGCCGAATCTGGTGACGGAGGCGGGCCGGGATTTTGGCTTCGAGGGCGACGACATCCGGCGGGCACTTTCGTACGCGGCGCTGCGCGAGGGAAAGAAAGTCGGCGACATGGCGACGGCGGCGGCAGTCGGGGCGAAGGCGGGGAAGATCGACGCCAAAAAATTGCGCGCGGCGGCCGAGTCGAAAGCCGTGAAAGCGCGGGTCGAGGCCAGCACCCGCGAGTTTTTCGCGCACCAGATCAGCCAGCGTCCCGCGTTTGTGCTGACCGACAAGATCGGCGACAAGGCCGTGTTTTCCGGCTTGGTGCGCGCCGAACCCCTGATCGCCACGATTGACGCGATGCTTTCGGACACCGCCGCGTACGCCTCGCACGCCATCCATCACGGCGATGCCCCGAAAAGCTGAAACGGGATGAGGAAAAAGGGCGCGGGCAGATGGCCGTCGGCGAGCCATTCAAACGGCGAGGCCAACGCCAGTCCGAAAAAACCAGCAAGACAGCCATCGGCGGTAACAAAGGGGTCAGCCCCTTATGTCTGTTACGAGACCGTCAAGCAGCCGTCTGGCTTCCTTGCGGACGCCGCGTTGGCACTCTCCCACATAGCGGCTCACCGCGTCGGGGCCTCCGAGATGCAGCTGTTCCGCGAGCCACCGGTTGTTGACGCTTGTGCGCGACTTGAGCCACGTCGCGATCGCGATTTTCCAAGGGGCGGCCTTTGGCTGTCCAAGTGTATCGCCGGCCCCTTGGCCGAAATGCGCCATCGCGTCCGCCAGCAGGCGGCCCCACTCCAGCCGGTTCAATTCCCGAACCTCCGAGCCGCCCCAGTCCTTCGCCGCCGCCATGCGCTTGAACTCGGCGAGGATGCGGTGCCGGAATTTTTCGCTGCCGCGGATCCAGCCGGGGGAAAGCGGAACCTTTGCTTCGCGATCGGCGGCCAGCACGGCGGCGAGATGACGATGATAGGCATCCCAATCGTCCGCCGTGTCGCCGAGCCCCCGGACCCCGAGCCACTCCGCGCCCTCGAGAAAAACCGGCCGCTCCGCTCGTGGCCGTTGAAAGACGCGATAACTCGACCAGCGGAACTGACGGAGTTGATCAAACGCAACCAGTCCGGCGCGCACCGGCGCGAGGTGAACCGAATCGACGAGGTCCGCCAGGTGTTCGCCGGCTTCGACCAGGACGGATTTGTAGCGGCCCTGGAATGCGCGGCCGTTTTCACCCCGAAAGCGATTGAACCGGTTGCCAAACGTGCTCTGCAGCCAATGAACGCCGTCGACGAGGTTGCCCTGCGGAGTCTCGAGCGCCAGGCGGTACTGGTCGCGCAGCAGGCAGTAGGCGTGCACCTTCCAATGCATTCGCTCGCAACCTTGGAAAAGGCAGTCGACGAACGCCTGCGCCGCCCCGGGGGTCTCAAACAGATCCGCGCGATAATTCCCCCGGTTCACGACTTCATAAATTGCCCCGGCGAACTCGATCCTGGGTTTGCGAGCCACGACCCCAGACAACGGCGGCAAAAGTGTGCGTCAATCACCAAATATTAGGGGCTGACCCCTTAATCGGTGCGCCCGCGATATTTCTTTTCGCCGGCGTTCACGGCGATGGGAAGCTGGTTTTCTTTCGGGGGCAAAGGACAGGTCGCATAGGGCGTGAAGGCGCACGGCGGATTTTGCGCCTTGTTGAAATCCAGCAGCACCTTTCCCGCGACCGGCGGAGCCGCATACAGAAAACGCGCCGCCCCGTAGGTCTCGAGTCCGCTCGTGCGATCCGAAATCACGAAGAACAGCACGCCCTCCGGATCATCCTGAATCGGCAGCAGTTCGATCGTGTGTCCCTCGCGCGTGAAGACCGCTTTCCCCAGGATCATCGCCGACGAAACGTTTCCAATGATGTTGTGGATCGGCACCTCGCGCGGCTTTTCGAACGCCACCCAGTCCGCCTCAATCCGCCAACCCGGATCGATGGGAAAATAATCGATGCCGAGGAATCCTGTGCGCCGCTCGGCCTCGCTGTCTTTCACCCGCAACGCCTTTTTCCCCCCGCGATCGATCACCAGAATGGCCAGCGTTCCCGTCGTCACGACGTCCGAGGGACCGTGCGAATCATCCTTCAGATTCGACGCCAGCACCTCCTCCCCGTTCACCTTCACGCCCAAGCCCGGTTCGAACACCGCCTTCACACGGCCGTCCTCGGCCATCGTCAATGTCCCAATGTGCGCCGGCCCCTTCGCCAGGACCACCGCATTGTCCGCCGCGGAGCCCACCGTGTTCTCTCCCGCCGTGAGAAAATGCAGGCCGATCAGCGTCAGCCATCCGTCCGGTTTCGTCAGTTGCGTCACCCGCGCGTTGCGCCACGCTTCCATCTCCCGGGAATAATCCGCGTCGGGTTCCGCCGCCCGAAGCGCCGCGCCCGCAGCCGTCACCGCCGCAAACCAACGCGCCAGAAAAGCAATTGTCCGCATGCGCGCATGGTACACGAGTCGGCGCCTCGCGCCAGCGCAGGTTGCGCGGGCGCGCCGCCCACCGCCGGGAATGCCGGGATCCTGCCGTCCGGGAATTCTCGCCGCCCGATTTTACTTTGCCGGGCCCAGCAATAGCCTCCCGCCATGGAGCAACGCACCGTCGGGAAGAACGGCCCTGCAGTCTCGGCCCTTGGCCTCGGCTGCATGGGCATGTCGGACTTTTACGGCGGCCGCCAGGATTCCGAGTCCATCGCCACGATCCATCGCGCGCTCAATCGCGGACTCACCCTGCTCGACACCGCCGACATATATGGTTTTGGCGACAATGAGGAACTCGTCGGCCGGGCGGTGAGGGGCCGGCCGCGCGACAGCTTTTTCCTCGCGACGAAATTCGGCATCGTTCGCAGCCGCACGGATCCGGCGGTTCGCGGATTCAACGGGCGCCCCGACTACATTCGCGCCGCCTGCGACCGCAGCCTGCGCCGCCTCGGCATGGAAACCATCGATCTCTATTACCAGCACCGCGTGGACCCCCAAACGCCCATCGAGGAAACCGTCGGAGCGATGGCCGAACTGGTGCGCGCCGGAAAGGTCCGCCATCTCGGCCTCTCGGAGGCGGGCGTCGACACGATCCGCCGCGCCCGGAAAGTTCACCCCATCGCCGCGCTCCAGTCCGAGTATTCGCTCTGGACCCGGGATCCGGAGGACGGCGTCCTGGCCGCCTGCCGCGAACTGGGGATCGGATTCGTCGCCTACAGCCCGCTCGGTCGCGGATTCCTCACCGGGCAGATCAATCGCTTCGAGGACTTCGCCGCGGACGACTATCGGCGTCAGTCGCCGCGCTTTCAGGGGGAGAATTTCCAGCGGAACCTGGAGCTCGTGAAACGCGTGGGCGAACTCGCCGCCGCCAAGGGCTGCACGCCGGGACAGCTCGCGCTCGCCTGGGTCCTCGCCCAGGGCAAGGACATCGTGCCGATCCCCGGCACCAAGCGGCGCAGCTATCTCGACGAAAACCTCGGCGCGCTCGACGTGCGGCTCACGCCCTCGGATCTTGGGCAGATCGAGGCGATCTTTCCGAAGAACGCCGCGGCGGGACTGCGTTATCCCGAAGCGATGATGAACGCCGTCGGACGCTGAATCGAAACCCTAGGCCGCGACGGCCGGCGTCGGCGCCTGGTCCTTTCGAAACGTCAGCACGGCCAGATAGAGCGCGAGGCACGTGATCAGGGCGCCGGTGAAGAACGACGAGCCGGCGAGCATGGGGCTTCTTCCCGGGCCGACGGCCCAGCCAAGAATAAAAGTCCCGATCAGCGGCCCGGGAATTCCCGCGAGGCTCGCGAGCCCGCCGTACACGCCCTGGACCGCGCCCTGCTCGTTCGCCGGAACATGCTTCGTGATGTACGCCTGCAGCGCGGGTTGGCTGATCCCCGCAAAAGCACCGACGGTGACAATCGCGTAGATCATCCAGCCATGCGTCGCGAGGCCGTAGCCGACTTGGGCGCAGATCGAAATGATGAAACCCAGCACCACCGCCCGCGTTTCGCCGATCTTCGGCACGATTTTTTTCACCAGCGTCGCCTGCACCAGTCCGGAGAGCACACCCACCGTCATCAGTGAAAAACCCACCTGCAGCGGACCCCAGTGATAGCGCGCATCCGTGTAGAGGGCCCAGGTCGACTGCAGCATCGTCTGCGCGAGCATCAGGATGAAATAGCTTCCGGCCAGCGCGAGCACGCTCGGGAGGTGCCGCAGCGCAAGCAGCGCGCCGATCGGGTTCGCGCGCTTCCATTCGAAAGCGCGCCGGTTTTCGGGCTTCAGCGACTCCGGCAGAACCATGAAACCCCAGCACCAGTTCAGCCCCGCGCAGCCCGCCGCCACCCAGAACGGCAGCCGAAGGTCGATGTGCCCGAGAAATCCCCCGAGCACCGGGCCTATCACGAATCCACTTCCGAACGCCGCGCCCATGAGCCCGAACGACTGCGCGCGTTTCTCCGGCGGCGTGACGTCGGCGATGTACGCGTTGGCGGTCGAGAGCACCCCGGCCGTGAATCCCGCAATGATGCGCGCGACGAACAGCCACGCGAGCGTCGGCGCGTTCGCCATGATCACGTAGTCGACGGCGGACCCCGCCGTCGCGATCAGGATGATCCGCCGCCGCCCGTAGCGGTCCGAAAGCGAGCCCATGATCGGCGAACCGACAAACTGCATCAGCGCATAGGTGCTGATGATCCAACCATACGCGTGCGAACCGGCGGAAACGTCGCCGCCCTTGAATTCCTTGACGAGCGACGGCAGCACCGGAATGAGCAGGCCGAATCCGACCACCGACAGGACGAGCGTGACAAAAATGAATCCGACGGCGGGTTTTCGGCCTGGCACAATGCTCATTCCCGCATGTTTTGAGGGCGCCGCCTCCTTGGCGAGCCTGCAAAAAATCCGCGGCTCAGGCGGCGCCCTCACTGCCCCGGCCGATCCCGCTTCGAAATCGATGAAACCAAAAATACCGCAGAACGTCTAACGTCCGACATCATGAACTCCTCAAAATCCACTCTCGCCGCGCTCGCGGTCGCCAGCCTCCTCGCCGGCTGCAACGGCACGGGTCCAAACACGCAGCAGGGCGCCGTCGGCGGAGCCGCGTTGGGCGCGCTCGCCGGTGCGATCATTGGCAACAACAGCGGCAGCCACAACGGCGCCGCCGGAGCCGCCATCGGCGCGATCGCGGGCGGCGTCGCAGGCGGCACGATCGGCAACAGCCTCGATAACGAACGGGGCACGCTCTACACGTCGGAGTCGCAGGCCACGACCAATGTCGTCGTCGACCAGCCTCCCGCGCCGCCGCCCCCGCAACGCGAGGTCGTCTACGCCGCGCCGCGCCCGGGCGTCGTCTGGATCCCGGGTTATTACGCGTATGACGGATACCAGTACGTCTGGATCGGGGGCCGCTGGATGCGTCCGCGCCGCGGCTATCGCGGCTACGTCACGCCGCATTGGCAGCGCCGCGGCGGCGGCTACGTCTACGTCCAGGGCTACTGGCGCTGAGCCGCCGCGAATTCCCGCGCCGAAAAAAAGCCCCGCCGAATGGCGGGGCTTTGTGTTTTTGGACGGCGCGACGGGAATTATTTCTTCGGCGTCGCGACCTTGATCATCGAGTCGCAGTCCGCGTCGGACAGCACCATGCCGTCATGGTGCGCCTTGGCGTGCTCCTTCAGCACCGAGGCCACTTCCTTCTTGTCGTGGCTCTTGACGGTGAAGTCGCACGGCGAAGGACATTTCGCGGTGTAGAGCGCAGGCTGCGGTTCGCTCGCGGCGGCGCCGGGGACTTTCTCGGCATCGGCCGCGGTAACGGCCGAGGTGACGGACAGGGCAAAGGCCAGCGTCGAAAACGCCGCGATCAGGTTCTTTTTCATCTTGTGCCTCCTTCGTTTGACTATGCGTTGGGCGGCCACGCCGCCGGGTGACTGACGCCCAGATGCTGGAGCGGGGCGGGACTGCTGTCAATTTGGCGTAGCACGGGTCTCCGACCCGTGAAGCTGGACTCGAGCTCCACGGCGCCGCCCAGCGTTCACCGCAGGCGGCGTCCTGCATCACGGGTCGGAGACCCGTGCCACGCCGGCCAGCCGGTCGATCATCACGGCGATGTAGGACGTGAAGCCGTGGTTGCAGCTCACGTTTTTCTCGAAGAGCTCCCAGAGCGTGCCGGTCGTCCGCGCCATCGGGACGTAGTTCCTGAGCACCTCGCGCCGCGCCGCGGCCATCTCCCCGTTCGCGATCAGAAGTTCGAAGCGCATGATCTTTCCGACGAAAACGTTCGCGGGATAAAGCGGACCGTAATCGGAGCGCGCCAGCCGCCGCCAGAGCGCCGTCTCGCGCCGGATCGAGGCGACGCCGGTGAAAAAGGCGTAGTACTGGCAGACCTCGCTGGCATGGTTCGTCACGGTGAGCTTTCCCGCCCGGTCGCGCACCGCGTTGTCGACGAACCGGCCCTCGCGCCACGCCAGGCTGCGGATCGTGCGCTCGATCCGCTCCGCCTTCGCCGCGAGCCGCGGGTCGGCGAGGAGCCTCGCCGCCGATCGCAGCGTCATCGCATAGAGCATGTTCGTCGGAAAATTCACGTCCTGCACGAACTCGTTGGCCTTCGACCATTCGACAAAGACCCAGCTCTGCAGTTTCTCGAGCAGCCCCGCCTCGTTCTCAAAGGGCCGGAAATAGGCCAGCAGGCCTTTCACCCGCCGCTCGATCAGCGGCCGCCAGGCCGCCGGCAGCCGGCGCAGGCGCTGCGCCTCGTCGAGCTCGATGACCAGGAACATCGCCCAGTTCGGAATGAACTGGTTCTGCAGCGGCTCCGCCGGGTAACACATCGGCACCATCCCGCGCGGCAAACCCGCGAATTTCGCCGGCCGGAGATAATTTTCGAGGAAGGCGCGCTCGATCGGATTGTCACCGGTGAGGTGCCATTCGGCGCGGGCGGTGAAAAGGCTGTCGCAGAGCCAGCCCGCCCGCTCGCGCGCCGGGCAGTCCATGAAAAGATCGAGCGCGTTCTGCCGGTAGCTCGAAAGCGCCGCGCGGCGCACAAGCGCGGCGGCAGCCGACAAGCCCGGCGGCGGCGCGAGGAGCGCGGTGGCGTTGATGTACTGCCGCAGCCGGAGGTCCGAAACCTGCGCCTCGCCCGTCCAGACCAGAACCTGCAGGTAACGAAACGTGTACGGCTCGAACGCCTCGAAATCGATCGCGGCCCCCGCCGCCAGCTCGAGCCAGAGCGCGTTCGTGCAGCCGGAGCGGTTGAACTTCACCTGGCCGTCGACGAGGATCTCGTCGAACACGAGCAGCAGCCGCGTCGCTTTCCTCGCCGACATGCGCAAGGCCGGGAAGCCGGTGCAGTCCGATCCAAAATCGGCGCGCACCCACTCGCGCGACTTTAACGAGGTCACGCCTCCCGGCTTCAGCCGGAAAAATCCCCGGGACGTGAAGGCCGTGCCGGCGAGCGTCTCGAACAGCGGCCACGCCACCTGGTCGAGCCGGTATCCGGCCGAGCCCTTGGGGACTTCGAAGAGATGCCCCCATTTCGGGGCCTTCGCCGCCATCGCGGCGCTGAACCGTGCCGTGCCACCGCGCTGGGCGCGCGCGAGCGGGCGAACGAGGGAGAGATCCGGATAAGCCACGCCGCGCGGGAGCCATGCGCGGCGGTGGCGCACGCGCGCGAGTTTCAACGGCGACCGGGGCCGGTAACCCGCCGCGGTCCACGTCAGGCCCGACGCTCCGATCCGATAGGCTTCGACGAACGCGCGCTGATAACTGTACCGCTCGACCCGCTGGACGCGCTCGACGCGGTGCTCCGCGGTGAAACCGCCGTCGGACACCGCCGTCCACGCCACGGCCCGGCGGCCGACGACCAGCTCCGCACAGCAGAAAGGAGGCTCATGCGTCGAACAAAACGTCGGCACCCCGTAACCCATCACCTCGATCACGACCCGCAGCGCGCCCGAATCGCTGGCGCGGACCGGCCATTCGTCCACGCGCGCAAAGCCATGCGCCGTGCGCGCCGGTCCGCGGCCGGCGAGCTCGCCGTTGACCAGGATCCGGCAGGCCTGCGCCGCCGCGATGCGAAGGGTGGCCGATGCGCCCGGCGCGGCGGAAACGTCGGCATGAAAGCTCAGCCAGGTGTTCATCCGCTTCGCGAGTCCTTGCGGCCAGACCGGGACAGCGCGGGCGAAGGGAGAGCGAGGCGTCATCAGGGGAAATGCATGGCCGGTGAAACGGAGGCCGGCCCCGCGGCTACGCCCTCGCGGTCTTCAGTTCGGCGCGGCGTGGCGGCAGCTCGGCAACGTACTGGTACTCCGGTTCCATTTCCTGCCGGCGAAGGACGGAGACGATGTGACGCCAGACCGCCACGAGGCCGACCGGCGGCGGAGGCACATCGTATTTCACGGCCTGGTGCAACCGCCCGAGATTGTAGCACGGCACCGCCGCGAACATGTGATGCTCCATGTGGTAATTCATCTCCCAGAAGAGAAAACTCACCACCGGGTGGAGAATCACGGTGCGGCAGCAGAGGCGGAAATCCGGGACCTTGTCCTGGAGCCCGATGTGCTGGGTGTGGTTGCAGAGAAAAAAGAGCCACGCGCCGTACGCCGGGGTGAGCGAGACCAGCACAGGGATGATCCACAGCCCGTAATGCAGCGCCACCGCGGCGATGAGCACATGACCTGCGAGCACCGTGCGCGCCCAGCGGACCGGCACGCGTCGCAGCTCCGGCTGGTCCGGCGGATAACACACGAGCTCCCACGCGCCGGTGAACCGTCCGCAGGCGAGCCGGAGCGTGTAGAGAAAAATCCACCGGAAGCCGCGCAGGTTCACGAATCCCTGCTCGAGAAAATGCTTCAGCATCAGCTTCGTCGGCAGCACGACTTCCTGGTCGTCGGGCGGATGCAGCGTGTAACGGTGATGCCGCTGGTGGCTCGCGCTGAAAACATCCGGATGCAGCCAACCGAGGAAGGAGACGAGGCGGAGGAAAAATTCGTTCACGGCCTTGGTCTTGAACACGGTCCCGTGGCCGAGCTCGTGCATCCCGTTCGTGAGGAAACTCGCGACCATCCCGTGGAGAAACACGAGGAGAACCGTCACGTACCAGGGCAGATGGTGCGACCACGAGAGAAAGGCCATCGTCCCCGTGAGCGCGTAAACCGCGAGGAATCCCCCCGCCTGGGCGAATCCCCTCCCGTCGCTGCGCTGGTGCAGGCGCTTGAAAACGTCGGAAGGAATCGGAGTCCGATACCAGTCCACCAGGGGCGGTGTGCGCGTTTCGGGCATGTGGCGTCGGGTATTGGGAGCGCGGCCAAGCATGGCAAGCCTCGAGGTGACGCCGCGTTTCGCCAGGTTGCTCGGCTCCGTCCGAGAAAACCGGACAGGCGAACATCGAACTTTCAACGCTCAACTTCCAACCTCGAATTCCGGAGCGGTGGTACCAAGACATCCTATCCCGTTGTAGCCACGTGCGTCCTTGGTCATCGCCGTTCCAGTAGCTCACGCTCGTAAGAGGGGATGGTGGTCGGAATTCAACGTTGGAAGTTGAAAGTTGGACGTTCGATGTCCGCCCCGCCTATCCGTCCCGCGCCGGGCGCCGGGAGAGTTTTTCCAGCAGCTCGGGAAACGCCGCGCGCACCGACGAATCCGCCAGATACTCCGCCGCCTTCGCCTTCGCGCCCCGCGCGCACAAGCCGGCGTAGACGTGCAGCTCGAACTGGAGCCGCAACCCGGCGCTCGCCTCCTCGAGGCCCAGCGCGCCCAGGAGGAAAATCAGCGCTTCCGCCGTGCAGAATTTTCCCTCCCCGGCCTGCGTGCGCAGCCAGTAGCGGCTCTCCCCCGTCATCGGCAGGCTCACCCGCCGCCCCCACGAATCGACGGCGCGCATCATGTCGCCCGCCTGCCGCCAAGTTCCGTCGAGGAGCAGCACCTGGAGATTTTCCGGCGGCACCTCGGAGGAAACCGGGCGGCCCAGGGGATGAAGGATCCAGAGCGTGCGATCCGGCCGGACGATCTCGGCGCGCTCCAGCGGACGCTCGCGGCGATACAGGTGGACGTCCGCCGCCGGCATCACGCGCTTGATCAAATGCCCGGTGCTGCTCGGCCGCCACTGCTCCATATGGTGCATGAGGACCTCGACCTTCACCGGGCAGGCGACGTCGCTGATCCCCTCACAAATGCACCAGCGCGGAGGCAGCTGGCACCGCGGGCATCGCGGGCTTTGGTTGAGAACTACGCTTCGCGCCATCGTGGGCACATCCCGGGAGACAAAATCGCGCCGGTCAAGCGGTGGCATGGATTGGTCCGATGCCCGGGGCTGCTCCGTCGAGGCAACCCCGCCTGCTCGCGGCTCCAGCACGTTGAGGGCAACGTGCTCCACCTCAGGATGAACTTCCAGCCCTACCCCGCGCTGGCCAGATGCCATCGTCCGCAGATCGGGCAGAGGTAGGCCACCCGCTGGCGCTCGACTCCCCTCAGCATCGCCGCCTCCAGCGCGTCGCCCTGCGTGAGGTAACGCCGTTTCCGGGAGCAGCGCTGGCGAACGTCCTCGCGCGTGGGCTTTTTCATGCCGGCGACGACACGCTAAAAAAGCTTCGAAATTCCCAGCGTCGGGCCGAGCGCGTTCAGCCCGGGGTTCACCTTGTTCATCCCCTTGTTCGAGATGTGCTGGAAATAGAGTCCCGCCGACACCTGCCAGTTTTCGCCCGTGCGGTAGCGCGCCCCGCAATGCATCAGCCAGTTGAGATTAAAATCCTGGCCCTGGCCGCCGACGACCTCGTAACCCTTGCTGTCCATCACGCCGAACCCGCCGCCCGCGGCGAAAAATGCCGTGAATCGCCCGCTCGCATCGCGCCACTCGATTTCCCCCGCGGCCGCGAGCCCGAGATAATAATGCTCCGGCCCGCGGACGATGGGCTCCATCAGCAAGCTGAACCGCGAGCGCATCACGAGCGTGCCGCCGGCCCACGGCCGCGCGCTGATCGGAGGAATCTTCAGCGAGAGGATCTGGGGAACCAGCGTGTAGCTCAGCGGCGTCGCTCCGCCGCCCACCTTCCAGAGAACGCCGGACATCATTTCCAGTTCGTACCCGAGATTCGGCCGGAACGTCACCGGCTCTTCCGCCCGGGCGCAGCCCGCCGACCAGAGCCCGGCCACGACCAGCCAGATCGCGCGGCGCGAGTTCATTGATGCTCCCATGAGCGCAGCGTGCACATCATCGCCGCCAACTCCACCCGATATCTCGGGTCATTTCAAAACCCGCGGACGCACCGCGGCCGCCGCCGCCCCGAGCACGGCCCCGGCGTACGCGTCGAGCGCGACGTGCTGCCGCGTCGCAATCGTCGAATAGACGATCCCCAGACACCACAGCGCGTTCAGTGGACGCATCCAGCCGCCGCCGCCCAGCGTCCGCAGGATGCGATCGAGCCACACCGCGGAAAACACCGCGAACGCGACATGCAGTGAGGGACACGCGTTCTGCGCGGCATCGACGCTCTTGAGCCAGGTGAAGCCCGGGTATCTCGACCATTCGACCCCCGTCGTCGCGGGAATCGAAGTGGGCCAGAAGAGGAAGATTCCCAGTCCGACGACCGCCACCGCGCCCGCGAGCCAGCCATAGGCGTAGAGCTGGGGCCGGGTCGTGAGCAGCGTCGGCGGCAGCGAAACATAACCCCACAGCGACAGATAGAGCCACAGCATCCCCGGCTGAAAGGGGATCAGCCGGTCGGCGGCCGTCAGAGGGATGACGGTCACCCGAAACAGCGGAAACCGCTGCAGGAGGAAATAGGCGAAGAAAAAAACCGTGACGAAGGCGGTGATCCCGAAAAGCTTCAGGACCACGTGAGGCGCGATGCGCGCCTTCAGCCCGGCGGCTGACGAAGGGCTCTCGGAAGGCGCTGCGCTCATCGGCACGACGGCATACGGCCCCGAAACGCCGGAGCCGTCAATACGACCGGCCTTCCACCAGGGATTCCGGCTTTCCACCGCCGACGCGGAAAAGCGCCGGCAATGTCTCCCTCGTCTTTCCGTCGAGGGTGCGGAAGACGCAGAAATGCAGGTGCGGCTCCGACGAGAAGCCGGTGTTTCCCGACAGCGCGATCGGCTGGCCGGCCACCACGGTCTCGCCGATCCGCACCTTGACGCCGTCGGTCGCCAGGTGGAAATACTCCGCATACGTGCCATCCGCGTGGCGGATGATGACGTAGTTGGCGCGCTGCTTGAACACGGGGCTCACCCCGCCCGCGGTTGAATCCGAGCGCGCCCCGCAAACCGTGCCGGCCCGCGCGGCGCAGACCGTCGTCCCCACCGGCATCCTGAAGTCGAAGGCGCGCTCGTTCTGCGAGCCTTGACCGTGGCTGAAATGCCCGAAATTTCCCTGCTGCAGCCGGTGCGTCTCGTTCTGCGCGAACGGCAGCCGATAAATGGCCGATGCCTCCGGGCGGCCCTGGCGCGTGCCGAGACTCCAGAAAAAACGGTACTGATACCGCCACGCCGCCGCCGCATCCGCGGCCCGCACGATGACCGCCACCGCGGACCTCTGGCCTGAAAGATCGAACGTGTAAGGCAGCGGATGCGACGACGTCACGTTCTGGAGGTCCGCTTCGAGGGTCACGGTCACATCCGCCCCGTCGCGCACCCAGGCGACCAAGCGAACGGCCTTGCCGTCTTGCTGTTCCGTGAACGTCACGACCTTGTCGTCGCTCTCGACGGCCCTGAGCACCGTCAGGCCCGCAAAAAAACCGAGGCAGGCGAACCGGAAAAAATCCTTCACCCTCCGATGGAAACGTCCTCCGCACCGGCGCGCGACGGAAAAAATCGGCGCGACGCCCACAACCCGCCCGGGAATTCAAGCGGATTGGCGAAACTCCCCCACATTTCCCTATCGCGTGGCGCAAAACGATCCGGCAAGGAGGACGACCATCATGCCTTCGCCTTCTTCCGCCCCTTGGAAACGCGCCAACACCGACTGGTTCATGCAGGGCAAATGGGGCCTGTTCACCCATTATCTCGCCGACACGGCCAGCAACCTAAAGCCGATCGCGCTGCCGGTCGACGACTGGAACCGGCGGATCGACGCCTTCGACGTCGACGGCCTGGCGCGGCAGCTCGCGGAGGCCCGCGTGCCATATTTCGTCATCACCCTCGGACAGAATTCCGGGTTCTACCTGTCACCGAACCGCGCCTATGACGAGATCGTCGGCATCAAGCCGAGCAAGTGCTCCCGGCGGGATCTGATCGCCGATCTCGCCCAGGCGCTCGCGCCGCGCGGCATCCGGCTGATGGGATATCTTCCCGGCACTGCTCCGGCGGGCGACGCGATTGCGAAGGAAAAACTGGAGGGGAAGCCCGACAAGCGGATGACGGAATTCCAGCGAAACTGGGAAGCCGTGGTGCGCGAGTGGTCCCTGCGCTGGGGAAAATCGCTGAGCGGCTGGTGGATCGACGGACCCTACGACGCGGCGGCTTACCAGCATCCCGACGCGCCGAACTACCGCAGCTTCGCCGAGGCGCTGAAGGCGGGAAATCCGGACTCGATCGTCGCCTTCAACAACGGACTGCGGACGCCGCTTTATTCGATGACGGAATACGAGGATTATACTCCCGGGGAAATCGAGCGCGACCTGTCGGTCGCGGCCGGAAACACGCCGGACTTTTCGCGCCTCGCGAATTACGACCGCTTCCTCAACGGGGCGCAGCTGCACGTGCTCACCATCATGGGGGAATGGTGGGGCAAGCGGCCGCTGCGGTTCCCGGACGAACTCACCATCGGCTACACCAAATTCATCAACTCGCGCGGCGGCGTGGTGTCATGGGACGCGCCACTCACGCTCGAGGGGCACATCGATCCCGAATTCCTCCCGCAGGTCACGGCGCTGGGACGCGCGATCGGAAAATAGGCCGCCCCCATTCGCGCCCTTCGCGGAAAAAAAACTTCATGAAGGTTCTGATCATCGGCGGGAGCGGCCTGATTTCGACGGGGATCGTGAAGGCGCTGCACGCGCGCGGCACCGACCTCACGGTGTTCAACCGCGGGCAAACGGACGACCGGCTCGGCCCGGTCAAGCACCTCCGCGGCGACCGGGATGACTTCGCCGCGTTTGAAAAAACCATGGCCGCGCAGGGCACGTGGGACGCGGTGATCGACATGATCTGCTTCCGGCCCGACCAGGCCGGGAGCGATCTCCGCGCCTTCGCGCACCGCTGCGGGCATTTCATCTTCTGCAGCACCGTGTGCACGTATGGAAACACCCAGACGGTGATCCCGACCACGGAAGCGACGCCGCAGGCGCCGCACTCGGGCTACGGACGGGACAAAGTCGCGTGCGAGGGGATTTTCCTCCGCGCCCATGCCGAGGGGAAAATGCCGGTGACGATTCTCCGCCCCTCCCACACCTATGGACCGGGAGGAAACGTCATCAACAACCTGGGCTGGCAGCCAACCTTCATCGATCGTCTCAGAAAGGGCCGGCCAATTGTCGTGAGCGGCGACGGCCACGGCTTGTGGCAGAGCGCTTACTCCGAGGATGTCGGCGTGGGTTTCGCGCACGCCGCCGGACGGAAGGCGTGTTTCGGGCAGGCCTACAACATTGTCGGCGACGAAGTCGTGACGTGGGATGACTACACGCGCCGGACCGCCGCCGCGATCGGCGCGCCCGATCCCCGGATCGTCCACATCCCCACGGATGTCCTGCTGGCGCTCGATCGGAAGCGCTACACGGCGCTGGAGGAAATCTTCCGTTTCCACGGAGTGTATTCGAACGGGAAAATCCGTCGTGACGTTCCGGAATACCGCTCGGCGATGCCGTACGAGGAAGGCGTCCGCCGGACGGTCGCCTGGATGGACCAGCATCAGACCATCGTCTCGTGCGACACCGATCCGTTCGAGGATCGGTTGGTGGACGCGTGGGAGAAACTCCGGCTGCAAGCCCTGTAGGCGGCGCGCGGGCGCGCAGGCTCCGCCGGAAGCTGCGCCCTTTCCTACCCGCGCGACGGCTCGAGCATCGCCTCGCGCGCCTTGCGCGAAAGCTCCGCGATGTGCCCGTCGTTGGCCATCACCTGCTCCAAGTGACGCCTGCGTCCGGGGCCGGCCGTGTTCATCATGATCTCGCCATAGGCGCGCTCCACCCAGAAGCGCGAGACGCCGTTGAGGTAATCGCGCAGCTCCTGGACGCGAGCCTCGGGATAACGCTGGCACAGGTTCATGGTGAACATCCGCCGCCATCCGCTGCCGCCGAAGGCCGCGTGCTTCGTGTTGTGATTGAACACCAGGATATCGCCCGGCTTCGTTTCGAGCGCCAGGCAGGGCACGTCGCGGCCGTGAATGCCCCAGTGTTCCTCGCTCTTGTAAACCTGCTCGTTGACGGACTTCGCGAAACTGTCGACGTCCTTGTGGCTGCCGGGAATGACCCGGAGGCAGCCGGTGTCGCGCGTCAGCGGGTCGAGGTAATAGGCAATTTTGAGATGAAGGATGTCCTTGTGCCATCCGTCCGAATGCCAGCCCGTGTCGCCGGAGTAATAATTCCCGTCGCTCGGCATGTAGTTGAAATCGTCGCCCAGCAGGCCGGCCGCAATGCCGTGAATGCGCGGATCGTCGAGCAGGCCGGAGAGCATCGCGCTCTGGTCGGGAAACGGCACGATGCACGAGCGCTGCTTGCCTTCGTGAGGCTTGCCGGCGTGCCCGCCCCCGCGCTTGGCGAAGATGCCTTCGAATTCGCGGATGATTTCGTCGATGCGATCCTTCAGCAGGCCGGGAAACGCGAGGAAGCCGAAGGTGTGGAAAAACGTTTTCTGCTGCGCGGTGAGTTCGAAGGAATCCATGGGCGGGAGGGGGTTGGAGGGGACAGCGCCCGGTTTTCCACCGCGGGGCTGGGCAGTCAATGGTGGAACGCATTGCCCTCAATGCGTTGGACGCTCCGTCTGTCCCTTGAGTCCTGCTCGCACCTCCAGCGCATTGAGGGCAATGCGCTCCACCTTTCCGTCTGCGCTTTCAACCTTCCCCTTTCGCCTTTCAACTCCCCTCCCGATGTCCCGACTCTCTTTCACCGTCGAACGCGAAGCCACCGGATCGAAAGCGCGCGCCGCCACGTTCCAGACGCTGCACGGAGCGGTCGAGACCCCGGTGTTCATGCCGGTCGGCACCCAGGCGACGGTGAAAAGCCAGACGGTCGAGACCCTGAAGGCCACGGGCGCGAGCGTCCTCCTCGCCAACACCTACCACCTGCTGCTGCGGCCGGGCGCGGAGGTTTTCCGGAAATTCGGCGGCATCCATCGCTTCATGAACTGGGACCGGCCCGTGCTGACCGACTCCGGCGGATTCCAGATCTTCTCCCTGCCGGGCGAGCGGTCGATGAACGAGGACGGCGCGCGGTTTCGCAGCTATGTCGACGGCGACATCCACCTGCTCTCGCCGGAATCGAGCATTGCGATGCAGAAACTGATCGGCAGCGACATCATGATGGCCCTCGACCAATGCATCCCGTCGACCGCGCCCCATGACGAAGCGCTCGCCGCGATGGAGCTGACACACCGGTGGGCCCGCCGCTCGCTTGAGGCGCGCGGCGACTCGGCGCAGGCACTTTTCGGAATCGTCCAGGGCGCGTGTCATCACGATTTGCGGAAAAAAAGCGCGGCCTTTCTGCGCGAACTTCCCTTCGACGGGCTGGCGATCGGCGGACTCGCGGTTGGCGAGACGCATGCCGAGCGCTACGAGTTCACCGGCCTGGTCACCGATCATCTTCCCAAAACCCTGCCGCGTTACCTGATGGGCGTCGGCACGCCGATCGACATCCTCGAGGCCGTTCATCGCGGCGTGGACATGTTCGACTGCATCATCCCTTCGCAGCTGGCGCAGCGCGGCGTCGCCTTCACCGCGCGCGGCCGGCTCCAGGTCCGGCGCGCGGTCCATAAGCTCGACGAGTCCCCGCTCGAGTCCGGCTGCGGCTGCTCCACCTGCCAGACCTACTCGCGCGCGTACCTGCACCATCTCGTCAAGTCCGACGAAATGCTCGGCTGGCATCTGCTCGGCGTGCATAATTTCGCGTTCTATCACCGGCTGATGCGCGAGATGCGGCGGAGCATCCTGGAAAATCGCTTCGCGGAATTTTATGAGGCGCGACGGCACGACCTGGGCGGAAGCGACGACGAGAACGTCGTTCATCCTGTGAAGAAGCGGGCTCCGGCACGGTCGAGCCAGCTGGGCGACTACGACGTCGTGACCGGCTCGCAGGGTTTCTCGAGCATCCGCCAGATCAGCTCCGGCGAGGTGATGCACTCGGTCAACCGGCCGAGCGACGAGGCCCAGGCCCTCTACATCGAGCAGTCGCGGCTCGCCTTGCGCCTCCTCAAGCGCGACGACGACGCGGGCGAGCTGGTGATCTGGGACGTCGGTCTGGGCGCGGCGTCGAACGCGATGGCCGCGCTGCACTGCTTCGAAAAAGTCCTCGCCGAACATGGCTCAGGGGCGGTCCGGACGCTTCGCCTGATCAGCTTCGAGATCGACCTCGACCCGCTGAAGCTCGCGCTGCGCTTCGCCAGCCACTTCCCCCACCTGCGCCACGGGGCGCCGCACGCGATCGTGAAGCACGGGCAATGGGATCACGGCTCGGACCTGCTCCATTGGAAACTCCACCACGGCGATTTCCTCGCGTTTCTCGAGTCGTCGCCGGTGCCGGACCTGATCTTCTACGACCCCTTTTCCGCGAAGACGGACACGGCGTTGTGGACGCGCGAGGTCTTTGCGCGCCTGCTCCAGCACTGCCGCCCGAAGCCGGCCGAGCTGTACACCTACTCCGCCGCGACCGCGGTGCGCGTGGCGTTCCTGGCCGCGGGATTCCACGTCGCCGAGGGCGTCGGAACAGGGCCGAAGGCGACGACGACCGTGGCGTTCACGCAGGAGCGCGGCGCCAGGGCGCATCCCGCCGCGTCCCGCCTCCTCGGCGCGGAGTGGCTCGCCCGGTGGCGCCGGAGCGATTCGAAATTTCCGGCGAACCTTGTGGCCGAAGAAAAACCGGCCTTCGAAAGAACCCTGGAAGCCCATCCGCAGTTCAGGTGACGCCGCGTCTCCGGCGGACGGACGGACCGGCCCTGTCCGGGAACTAAATGCGAGGAGGCCGGCGGCGCTCCTTGCGCGATCCGCAGCGGCCCGCTAGCTCTGGTCCATGTCCTCCGCCTCCGCTCCAGATACGAAACCAAAACGCGGCCAGCCCTGCCCGTGCGGGAGCGGTCGTCTGTTCGAGGAGTGCTGCGAGCCGGTCCTCCTCGGCCGGCGCAGCGCGGCGAGTGCGGAGGAATTGATGCGCGCGCGCTTCACCGCGCACGTCGCGCATGATTTCAAGTTTCTCCACGAGTCCCATCGGCCGACCGCCGGAAAGCCGTATGTGGCGGAGCCGGGCGAGCCGAGCATGGCATGGACGCGTCTGGTGATCCATGACCATGGAACCCTCGACCAGCCGGATCGCGCCTTCGTCGATTTTTCCGCCTACGGAATCGAGGAGGGCGTGGAGAAAGTGCTGCACGAAAAATCGGAGTTTGTCCGCCTCGACGGCCAGTGGCTGTACAACCGCGAACTCCGGCTCGGGCCCGCTCCGTTCAGATCAGCGGCGCCCAAGGTCGGTCGGAACGACCCCTGCCCGTGCGACAGCGGGAAAAAGTACAAGCAGTGCTGCCTGGCCAAGGCGTAGCGCAGGCGCCCGCGCCGCCCGAGGGTGGAGCGCATTGTCTCCGACCCTCTGGTAGCAGCTGCCGTCAGGCGGCTGGGCTCATTGCGCTTGATCGGCGCACACACGGAACAGCCTTCTGACGTCGGCTGCTACGAGAGCGCTGGGGAGGTGAGCTGACTCACGAGTTCGACGGAGCCTCCGACGCGTTTCACCTTCCGCGAAATCCGGCCTATCGCGCCCAGTCCATCGGTGCGGGCGGCGTGAAACGGGAGGCCACCGCGACCGGGCCTCCGTCCTTCATCGACGTCCCCATCGCCTCGAGGATCTCCACGACGTGCGCCGCCTGCGCGCCGGTCGCGCGCTGCGGGCGGCCGGCGATCATCGCTGCCGTCATCTCGTCGACCGCCCGGGCGAACTCGGTGCCCTTGAACGGCGGCCGCACCAGGCTGACTTCCTCGAACGGTTTTCCGAACGGGGCGTACTCGACGCGCGCTCCGAAATCCTGGAAATCGCCGAGGTAGACGCTGCCCTCGTCGCCGGTGAACTCCACTCCGCCGCCCTGTTTTCCGCCCTTCACATAGAAGTTCGCCGACAACCGCGCCGTCAGGCCTTCCTCGAATTCGAGCATCGCGAGCACAAAATCCGGCGTCGTGATCGTGAACTTCCGGCCCTCCTTGGTGACCCGGTGCGGATGCACCACCCTGCCCATGGCGGTCGCGCGCCGCACCGGTCCGAACATCGTGGTCAGGAGGGTCAGCGGATAGACGCCGACGTCCCACTGGATTCCAACCTCGTAGAACGGCTCCGGATTCGGATGCCACTCCTCGATGCGCCCGTGATTGATTTCCGCGTAAGCGAGTCGGACCCGTCCAGCCCGGCCGCTGCGCAGGATTTTCCACGCGGTCTGCTGCGCCTCGCCCATGTACATGATCGGCGCGCAGCCCAGCCGGAGCCCGCGGGCGTCCGCGAGCTCGGCCAGCTCCTTCGCCTCGCGGTAGCGGATCGCGAGCGGCTTTTCCGAATGGACATGTTTGCCGGCCAGCAGGCACCGCTTCGTGATTTCGTAATGCGCGAAGTGAATCGTCAGATTGACGATGAGGTCGACCGACGGGTCGGCGAGCACCGCCTCCAGGCCTTCGAAGGCGCGGCCGCCGAATTTTTCGGCGAACGCCCTGGCGCGCAGCGGATCGAGGTCGGAAAATCCGACCAGCTCGCACGCGCCGTAGGTCCTGATGCGTTCGGCGTAACGGTCGGCGATGTTGCCGCAGCCCACGATGGCCACCCGGATTTTAGGAGAAGACACGGGAAGAGTGCTCGAACACTTGCCCTGGAACGTCCATCGGAATCTCAGGGCAACAAGCCCTTTGGCATGATCTCGCGCCGCCAGGCGTTGTCCGCGCGCGGAACGCGCTGTCTTTGATCCTGAGCTTGTCGAATGGGCCCCAGCGCGTTGGCGGCTCCGTCCACGATGCAGGTCGAGCTCGCGTCTCCAGCGCGTTGGGGCAACGCGCTCCACCCCTTGGGGCGGCACACCTTTCCGAGCTGGAACCTTGCCACGGGCGCGGGCGCTTCCTAGACGCATTCCATGGCAACCCCCGAGGCCACGGCCGCCGACGGACGAAACGCCAAGGGCGAATGGCGGCCGCCCTACCCCGTCCGCTACGCGCCCCTGTTTTCGTGGCCGCTGCGAATCGTCGACACGCTCAAGTGGCTGTTCCGTTACCCCGGATTCCTCTGGCCGCTGAACCTGCTGCTGCTGGCGATCTCGACGGTCTCGTGGTATTTCACCCAGCCCGACCTCGCGCGCTGCGTGCGGTTCGAGCCCGGATGGATGACGCAGGTCTATCTGAGAAACCTCGCGATGATGTGGCTCTTCTACGGCGGGTTTCACCTGCACCTGTACGTCCTCCGGCGCGAAGGCGCCAAGGGAAAATACGACTCCAGCTGGCCGGCGCGAAACAGCCGGCTCTTTCTGTTTCACGACCAGGTTTACGATAACATCTTCTGGACGTGCGGGGTCGCCGGCCTCGTCTGGACCGGGTACGAGGTCATCACGCTCTGGCTCTATGCGAATCATCGCATTCCCTGGCTCGAATGGGCGCGGCATCCGGTCTGGTTCGTCGCCTGGTTTTTCCTCATCCCGCTGTGGCGCGAGTTTCACTTCTACTGGGTCCACCGGCTCATCCACTGGAAGCCGCTCTACCGGCGCGTGCATTATCTTCACCACAAGAACCTGAATCCGAATCCGTGGTCGGGCATGGCGATGCACCCGGTGGAGACGATCCTCTATCTTTCGGTCGTGCTGATCCACTGGGTCGTGCCCTCCCACCCGTTTCATTTTCTCTTCGACCTCCAGCACGCGGCGCTTGGGCCGGCGAGCGGGCACCACGGATTCGAGGGGCCGATCGTCGCCGGAAAATTCCCCACGGGCTCCTACTTTCACTACCTCCACCACCGCTATTTCGAGTGCAACTACGGCGAAAGCACGCTGCCGCTCGACCGCTGGTTCGGCACGTTCCGCGACGGGCTGCCCGAGGGCGCCGGCGCGCAGCTGGCGGAAGAGCAGAAGGACTGACGGCGCCAAAAAAAAGGCGAACCCCGAAGGGTTCGCCGCTGGGTCATTGGCGGGTAAAAAGGATCAGTTCCGCACGGCGCGAAGCTCGCGGCGGGAGACGATCATCATGGCGATCAGGGCGACCCCGATCAGCATGGCGGTCGAGGAGCCGTCCGGAACGGTGCTGGTCTGCGCGGTGAGCCTGGCATTGGTCAGCCAGAATTCGCCGGAATTGCGCGTCACGGTGTAGGACAGAATGCCGTCGACGCTGAGATCGCCGATCGCGGTGGCGGAAAGACCGGTTCCAAGCGTGATGATTCCGAAGAACGAACCGTTGGAGAACGAATTCCCATTCCACGTGACCGTGAAGGACTCGCTGCCGAGGAGATCGAAAAACTGGAAGGTCGCGACCGCTGAATCGACCTGCATCGATCCCGGCACGTATCCATATCCCGTCAGGTCCCACGTGCCCGTGTACGATTTGTTGAAGGCGTTCAGGTAAACGTCAGCCGGATTGTTGTCCGTGAACGTGTCGGCATGCGCGCACAGCGCGAGGGTCAGCCCGGTCAGAACGGCGGCGAAAAGTTTTTTCATGGGTGCCAGAAGGGGAGCATGGGCTGTGCTATCCTCAGCCAGCGCAAAATGAGTCCAGCTAACCTCATAGTTGTTAAGCCCTTCAGCTGGAGAAAAATATCCGGCGGAGCTTTTCCTCCCGCCTGCAGGCGTCCGTCTACCGTAAGCCTTCCCGACAAGTCTCCCGGTAATCTTACACTTCTTCCCTCGGGAAAATCCCCTGCTGACGACCAAGCGGACGACGGGGGGTGACAGGGGATTTTACCGTGGCGGCGGCCTCCCCCGCCGACCCAGACGCCTCACGGACCGCCTCGAGATTCCGGAAACGCTCCCGGACAAACGCGACCGAGAGCAGCGCTCCGATCATGATCCCGGTGCCGATCCACGTGCGGGCGGGCGTGGTCGAGACGTAGTCAGGAAAGGCATAAAGCGCGTAGGCGACGACGACGTGGGTGCAGAAGACGGTGAGCGAATGTCGTCCGAGCAATGCCAGCGGACGCCAGGAAAACGCCGCCGGCCAGCGCGCGAACGCGAGATGCACCAGCAGGAAAAGCGCGAGCGTGTTCAGGAGGCGGAACGGCGCCAGGTTGTTCTTGTTCACCCAATCGGCAAACCCGGGAAAGGGCGCGTGCACATACCAGTGCCGGACGAGGAACGCGTAGACGCAGAGCGCGAACGAAGGAACCGCCAGCCATGATTTGAGCCGCCGCGACAAGACCTCCGTTCCGGCCGCGGTGGCGTGACCGCAGACGACTCCGGCGATAAACATGAGCTGCCACGCCGTCTCGTTGAAGGCGCCGATCTGGATCACGCCGTGACGGTAGGAGGTCTGCGGCCACGCGAGGTTAGTGAGGGCCCAGACCGACAAACTCAGGGCGAGAAGGCTTCTGCGGCGGCCGGCGTCCAGCGCCGTCAGCACGAGCGGGAGCAGGAGCATAAACCCCGCGTACATCGGCAGGATGTCGAGCAACGGCGGCTGGTTGACGAGAAAAACCCCGGCGAGCAGCACTTTCCCCGGATGTGCGAGCATGACGGCCGGAGTGTTGCCGGCGGGCGCGCCGCGGACCGCGAAAAACAACAGCGTCCAGGACAGCAGCCCGACAAAGAGCGCGAGATGGTAACGGTAGATCGTGGCGGCGCGAAGCAGGCTCGCGCGGTTCGCCGCCGCGACGCCGAGCCGCCGGCGCCGGCGCGTGTACACCAGTCCGGCGACCAGCCCCGAGATGAAGACGAAGCCTTCCGCCGAGCTGGTGTAACCCAGCGGATGATCTGTCAGGACCTGGAGAAGGCTCGCGATGTGATTGACGCCCATCGCGAGCAGCATCAATCCGCGCAGCGAGTCGAGGCCGGCATCGCGCCGCGAGGAGAGGGAGGTCGGGCTGGCGCTCATCCGGGAACCGGTACGGACACTCCCGGCCGAGCGGGGTTTCAATTCCGCCTACCTTGAATTCCACCAGGCGACTTCAGGCGATTCGCGGGGAAACCAGGCAAGCACCCTGTCACACCCGTGCTGCGGTTAAACGGTCCTGGCCTGAAAGCGCGTCGCCAGCTCGAATGTTTTCGCCCGACGCAGCCGGCATTCGAGGTGCCACACGGGCTCCAGGCGGAAATCGATTGAATTTTCACGCTGGACGATTTCGTCCGCCCAGGGCGCGCTGAGCGTCAGCTCCCATCCGTCCAGCCGGAGAATCGCCTGCCGGCCGCTGATTTCCCAGGGAACCCGCGTGTGGAGGTTGAAGGCGAGCGCCGATTCGGCGAGCAGTTCGCCGCGGTCCAGCACCGTGAATTCCTCGGGGCGATCGGACGTGAGTTCACGAACGCACGCCGACATCGCGCCGCGCCAGACGTGCGCGAGGTCGATCCGCGCTCGCAGCCGGACCTCATCGCCCTCCCCTTCCGGAATCGTCGCCTCGAGCACGCCGGACTGGTTCCGATAAACGCCCTCCGCCGTGACCGGCGTCAGCGTGTTGTGCAGCTCCGTGCGCTTGAGCGTGTACGAGCGAAGATCGTCGTACCGCACTTGTCCGCGGTCGATCAGCGCGGGCTCGCGGTCGAGCTCGAGGAGAAACGAGCCCTTGTCGAAATGCGTGTGGGACGCGCGCGCCTTTGCCCCGACCACGTGGAGACGGACCGAATGTCCCGCCGCCGTCCGGCGCAGGCTGGTCAGGTGCCCCGTTTCCGGCAGCACCGCAAAGGTCGGCACGATCGTCTCGGGCGGCGCGAGGCGCACCGGACCCGCGATGAAGGAGATGACGCCCTCGACAAAATACTGGTCGTAATATCCCGCGGGCCGGGGGCGCATCAGGCAGGCGGCGGCCACGCGGCCGTAGACGTCGTCGGGAAAGATCGCGGCGAGCAGGGGGATCGTGTCCCCGACGACGAGATCGGTCGTGTTGTCCCCTTCGGTCAGCACCTTGCCCGGCTCGGTCGCCGACAGCGCCGCGACGAACCGGCCGGTCTGCGCGAACTTCGCCGGCAGAAGCTGGCGGGGGTCGACGCCGCGCACGCGTGCATAACCCAGCAATCCCGACAGCACCGCGTGGAGGGTGATCGAAAAATAACCGAGGCCCTCATCCGTGCCGCCGTCCGCCAGCACGTAATTTTCCATCCCCGCCCGCAGGTCGCCGAGGGCGAGTTCCGTGTGCGGTTTCATCCGCGGCCACACGGTTTCAAGATAAAGCCCGGCCAGCAGTCGTGCGCGGCAAAACCACGGGCCCTGGTTCATCGTGAACACGTAGTCGAACTTCATCATGTCGCGCTCGATCACGGAGACGCCCTTGTCCCAGAGGGCCTGCTGCCCGAGCTCGCGCGCGCGGGGCGTCAGCGCGAAATCGTACCAGTCGAGCAGCAGCGCCGCCGCGGTCGTCGCCATCTCCTCGTTGAAGCACCGCTGGTCCCACACGCTCCCGCGCGCGCGGCTCTCCGCCGACTGCGCCCACGATGGCGTGTGCAGCAGGCACATCAGGTGCCGCAGGGCGTGGAAGCCCAGCGCGCGGTCGCCGTTGACCATCCCCACGAAACCGAGGACGAGCGGCTCCGAAAAATAGGTCGTCCGCCCTTTCTCGCGCGCCCGGATGTAACGCTGGTCCGTCTGCGGCAGGAACGCATCGACATCATCCTCCGGCTGCCGGCGGAGATATTGCCGCGCGCGCTCCTCGAGCAGTTTCCAGTGTTCTTTCCAGTAAGGGAAATTCCGTTTCGCCTGGAGCGACGGCAGGTCCGGCACGTCGAACAAAAGTCCGCGCGCCATCTTCGGCTCGGGCCACGATTCCGGCGGCAAAATCAATCCGGACCAGCGCCCGTCGTAATGCGGGCGGCTCGCCTCGATTTCCGCGACCAGCGCCGCGCGCGCGACGCCCCACCACTGCAGGCTGATCAGGGCCTGATCCGCCGTTGCCGGGATAAAGGTGACCCGAACAGCGTCGAGCGGCCCGCCGCCGGACGGGAAGGCGACTTCGTCCCGGCCGCCGGTGCCGGCCACCGCGGTGCCAAGGGCGTGCCATTCTCCGCGACGGCGGACTTCAAAATTCAGGCAGACGTCCTGCGGCGCGACGTGGCAGAACACGAGGCGGTCAAACCGGCCGGGGATTTCGCAGAGCGCCATTTCCAGGCGCGCCGCCACTTCGCCCGCTCCGGCCTGGTCCCACGTCAGCTTGAGGCCATCCCAGCCGAACTCCATTTTCAGCCCCCTGGCCGCGCCGGTTTCCAGCTGCAAGGGAAGCTGCTTCGCCACCGCGGCGTCGTGAAACGGCGCGAACATCGACTCCGCCGGCGTGAGTTCGAAAAGCTGCGTGGGGAGGGACATCTTTTTTTTCTAAAGGATTGGGCGGTGGGTTGACCGGATGAACATCGACCGTCCAACGCTCAACTTCCAATCTTGAATGCCTCGGGAATTCGACGTTGGAACTTCGGTGCTCGACCCGGATTTTCCGGAATCGGGCGAACTTCGAACGTCCAACATTCAACTTCCAACCTTGAATTCCGAAGCGGTACCAAGACATCCATATCCTGTGAGCGGTACTATCAGGACATCCTATCCGAGAGGTTGGCGGGATAGAATGTCCTGATAGCACTGGCGGTCGGCTCGGCATTCGAGGTTGGGAGTTGAAAGTTGGACGTTCGATGTTCGACCGGGTCGCCGGTGCGATCAGGACATCCTATCCACTATTGTTTCAAGACATCGTATCCAGGTGGTCTTGGGTTTGAGGTGATGTTGCGGATGAGATTAGGCAGCA
>JAQGON010000091.1 GCA_028293565.1 Verrucomicrobiota bacterium
TCTCATTCCACAAGGCTCCGGCGGACGCGACGGCGTGGACCTCGACCGCGCCGGCCACCACGGTCGCAGGGAAAAAGACCCGCAAGCGCGCGCTGACGACATCCGCCGGGAGGACGGTCTTCGGCAGCCCGTCGACGTCGAACAGGACGTACGCGTTGCTCGCGGCGCTGACGACCAGCGTGGGCGATTTGCCCGCCAGCACTGTCAGCTTGCCGGCGGTGGAGTAGGTGTCCTGGGCCGGTGGCAGCACATCGGCGCGAACGGCGGAGGCGAAGACGGCAGCGAGCACCACGGAGAAGAGGCGGGGCGGAAGGTTCAAAATTCGGATGGGTGAAGCGGCGGGGCACGCGAACAGAAGCAATTACCAATCCAGAGACCCCGGCAAAACGCCGTGTTACCCCCCGACCTTTTCCGCGCCATCAACGCGCCTGTTGCGCGCGAACATGCGATGGCTTTTTGCATCCGGTAAGACGCGGAGCGCCGATTTGGCAGGCATGAATCTGCCAGACTTCACCTCGCGCGAGGACGAGATGCTGCAGGCCACCGATCGAATGATCGCCGAGACGAAGCGGATCGTTGCGGAACTCAAGAAATCCAGCGCCGTGACTCATCGCTACGCCGGTCAGACGTGGGCGGAGATTGCGGAGCTGCGGCGGGTCCTCCACCAGTATCCCGCGGACTAAGGTGTGCGATCCGGCGTTGCGCGCCCGCGGCCGGCATTGACCCGCGCCTCGCGAAGCGTTAACACAGCGGTAATGAAACGCGATTTCCCCCTGATCGTGGCGGGCCTGTTTGCCGGCATTTGCGCGCAGGCCGAGGAGGTCCGCCTGGAGTGGCAGCCCGACCAGATTTCCAGCCGCCTCGGGTACTATTACCCCGTCCGGTTGGAGCTCGGCGCCACCAAGCCCGATGGGGTGACGAAGCTTCCCGACGGACTGAAGGCGCCGCTCTACGGCACGTTGAAGTTCGGCCCGCAAGAGAGCCCGACCAAGGCGACCGTGGTGCTCGATGAGCCGGCCGATGGCCCCGCGCGCCTGTGGATCGATCGCAACGCGAACGGCGATCTGACGGACGATCCGCCGGTGAAATGGGACGCGCGCAAAGAAGGCGAAACCATGGTCACTTGGGGCGGCAGCGCCGCGGTGGAGACCGCTTACGGCGCGGAAAAGCGGGCGCTCGGGTTGAGCATGTACCGCTTCAACAAGGACGATCCGAAGCGGGCTGGGCTGCGCAATACGCTGCTCTATTACCGCACCTGCGGTTTTTCCGGCAACGTTTCGCTCGGCGGAAAGAGCTACGCGGCGGTGCTCACGGACGACGCGGCCACCGGTGATTTCCGCGGCACCGACGCCGCGACCGGCCCGCGCGTGAACCTGCTCCTCGATCTGAACGGCGACGGGAGGTTCGACTCGAAAGCCGAGCGCTTCGATGTGCGCAAGCCGTTCAACGTCGCCGGCACAACGTACGAAATCACGGGACTCACCGCGAGCGGCGGGACGTTCACCATTGCCAAATCGGACAAGACCGTCGCCGAGCTGCCCAAGGCGCCGGTGCTCGGAGACCGTCCGTTCGCGTTCCAACAGAAGAACACGCTCGGGGAGCCGGTCCGTTTTCCCGAGGATTACAAGGGGAAGCTCGTCCTGCTCGATTTCTGGGCGACGTGGTGCGGGCCGTGCGTCAAGGAACTGCCGAACGTCACCAAAGTATACGAGGAGTTTCATCCCAAGGGCTTCGAGATCCTCGGCGTGAGCCTCGACAGCGCGAGCGGCCTCGCGAAGCTGGCGCAGTTCACGAAGGACAAAGGCATGCCCTGGCCCCAGGTGTGTGACACGAAGGGGTGGCCCTCGCCGCTCGTCGAGGGCTACAGCGTCCACGGCATCCCGGCGGCGTTCCTGGTCGACGGAAAGAGCGGCGCCATCGTGGCCATGGGCTCGGATTTGCGAGGCGAGCAACTGCGCACGACGGTTGAGCGTTGCCTCGCCAAGCTCGGCGCAGCCGCGCCGGCCAAGATCTCCAGCTCGGTGCCTCCGCCGTCCACTCCCCCTGAGGCGACCGCGCCGGAACCCGTCGCGCCGGACGCCGTCGTGGCGAAAGCCACCGAGCTTCTGAAGCAGGGCAAGTTGCTCGCCGCCGACACCTTCGCCGCCCAAAAGCAGAACCCGCAACCCGCCCCGGTGGCGCTCGCGCCGGCCGGCACCGCACCCCTGCCCGGTCGCGAGATCGCGCGGCGCGCGGCCGCCGGGTACGTGCGCGCGGGCTGGTTCTATCAATGCACGACCTGCGGTCGCTGGCACGTCAACCTGGCCGGTGGTTACGCCGTGGCGAACGACACCGTCGTCACCGCGCACCACGTCATGCAGCCGCCGCAGAGCATGAAGCCGGGCGTGGGGCATCCCATTCTGGTCCGCGGCGAGAGCGAGGTACTGCCCGTCACCGCGGTGGTTGCGGACGACGCCGCGTCGGACGCCATCGTGCTCCGGGCCGCGGTGGAAGACCTGAGTCCCCTACCCCTCGGCGGCGACGTGCAGGTCGGCGACAGCGTCTGGTGCCTCAGCGATCCGCGGGGCGAGCGCGGCTACTTCAGCACCGGCATCGTGAATCGCTTCGTGGAGCGCACCGTAGGCGATCCGCGCGGGCGGCGGATCAACCTCAGCACCGACTGGGCGCCCGGCAGCAGCGGCGCCGCCGTCCTCGACGTCGCCGGCAACGTCATCGGCCATGTCGCCACCATCCGCGCCCTCTTCGGCAAAGCGCCGACTCATTCCCCCGAAGCGAAGCCGGGCGACCCCGCGACCGGCACCGCCGCCATGGCGATGAATCTGCACGAAGCCATCCCCGCGAAGAGCGTGCTGGCGATTATTCCGAAGTAGCGGGTCGCAGCGAGCGCGGGCCGCTACACGTGCCCGGCGAGTAAAAAGGCTGAAGCCACCATGCCTTTCTTCCCGCCTTCCCGCCTTCCAAATCAAAACAAGGAATTTGGAAGGCGCGAAGTCGGGAAGCTGCGCAACGAAACAAGACGCTTCCGGAGTGTCGTGCGAATGAGAGGAAAGAGGCAGTTGAGCGGAGCGGCATTTTGCCTGCGAATCCAACGATTGAAAAGAAGGAGAGCGCGGCGCCCGCACGCAGATTCGTTGCCCGCCTTTGTCACGCCCGCGCGGTCTCTTTCCTTCCGCGCGGCGGCCGGCTTGTGTACGATCCAGAGCACGTGAATCGCGTTGTCGGCATCGAAACGGAATACGGCTGTCTCGTCACCGGCGAGCTCAGCGGCAATCCGGAATCGTGGCCCGCGCGGGTGAAGAATCACCTGTTCAAGAAGGCGAAGGCGGGCGTGATCGACCTGCATTACCGCGACTATGAGGAGCCGCCGGGGAATGGCGGGTTTCTGCTGAATGGCGGCCGGCTCTACATCGACATGGGGCACCTGGAGTACGCGTCGCCGGAGTGCCGCATGGTGCGCGATGCCGTGGCCTACGATCGCGCGGGCGATCTCCTGCTGCAAAGCGCGCTGGAGGAGATGGGCATCGCGGAGAGCGTCGCCTTCGTGAAGAACAACATCGATCATCTCACGGGCGCGACCTTTGGCTGCCACGAGAACTATCTCATGCGGCGCGATCTGCAGTTCAATCCGCAGATCCTCGGCACGCTGCTCTCCTTTCTCGCGACGCGGCAGATCTTCACCGGCGCCGGGCGGGTCGGCCAGGCGAGTCCCCTCGCCTTCGATTTCGAGCAGCCGCAGCGCGGTCA
>JAQGON010000123.1 GCA_028293565.1 Verrucomicrobiota bacterium
ACAATGCGGGCAATGTCTACGTGGCTGACGCTGGCAACCAACTCATTCGCAGAATCACTAGCGGTGGACTGGTCACCCCAGTGGCCGGATTGGCGGGGTTTGCGGGTTCGACCGATGGTGTCGGCAGCCTGGCTCGTTTCAATACTCCAGGGAGAGTCGCCGTCGACGCGGTGGGAACTCTCTACGTCGCGGACTACCTGAATAATACGATCCGTAAGATCACTTCAGACGGAGCTGTGACGACTCTGGCAGGATCAGCCGGCCTCTCGGGGTTCGCCAACGGCACGGGAAGCGGCGCCCGCTTCAATCGTCCTTTTGGAATCGCCGTTGATAACTCCGGGAGTGTCTACGTCTCAGATACGGGCAACCACACGATTCGCATGATCACCAGCAGTGGGGTTGTCACCACGGTTGCGGGCAATGGCGCCGCCGGTTCGTCCAATGGAACGGGCACTGCGGCTTCGTTTTCATCTCCGACAGCCCTCGCGGTCGATAGCGGGGGCAATATCTACGTCGCGGACGGCTCCAATTACCTTCTCCGGAAGATCGCCAGTGGTGGAGTCGTCACCACCCTGGCTGGCAGCCCCGGGATTTCGGGATCCGTGGACGGCACGGGAAGTGCCGCACGGTTTAGCGGACTGAACGGCGTCGGTGTCGATGGCGCTGGCAATGTTTTTGTGTCGGACGGAAATACCATCCGCAAAATCACCAGCGCCGGAGTTGTCACAACCTTTGCCGGCGTCGCCGACGCCGTGGGGGCGTCAGTGGATGGGACCGGGAGCGCCGCACGTTTCGCTCTCCCTTATGGCCTTTCACTCGACGCGGCGGGCAATATTTACGTGGCCGAGCGGTTCGCCCACACGATTCGCAAGGTGACGAGCGGCGGCGTCGTGACCACTTTTGCCGGCGTGGCAGGTGGCAAAGGTTCTGCCGACGGCGTAGGGAGCGTCGCACGATTTAGCGGACCGGATGGAATCGTCTCAACGAATGCAGGAATTTTCGTCGCGGATCCTGGCAATCACTCGATCCGGAAAATTACTGCCGGCGGAATCGTCACCACCTTTGTCGGGAGCGCGACCTTCGGATATGCTGACGGGACGGGAAACACCGCTCAGTTCATGGGTCCGACCGGCATCGCGGCTGATAATGGCGGCAACCTTTATGTGGCGGACAACGGCGCGGTGCGAAAGGTCACACCCGGGGGTGTCGTCACCACCTTGGCCGGTGTTGGCGGGCTCTTTGGTTCGGTCGACGGCACAGGCACGGCGGCCCGGTTCAACGGCACGTATGGCATCGCCGTCGACACCGCCGGAAACGTCTATGTCTCCGACAACACCATTCGAAAGATAACAAGCGCGGGAGTCGTCACCACCCTGGCGGGCGGGATGTCGGCCGGGTTTGCGGATGGAACAGGGACCTCCGCGAAGTTTTATGCTCCCAGGGGTTTGGCGGTGGATAATGGAGGAAACATCTACGTCGCCGACTCGAATAACCACGCCATCCGCAAGGTTACAAGCGCGGGTGTTGTCACGACGATCGCAGGATCGTTCGACGGAACGCCCGGTTCGACGGACGGGACCGGAAACGCCGCGCGTTTCAATCGTCCCTATGGAATTACCGTCGACGTTTCAGGAAACATTTTCGTCGCGGAGCTGGAAAATCACACCATTCGCAAGATTTCGAACACCGGCGTGGTTACGACAATTGGTGGAATTCCCAACGTCATTGGCTCGGCCGATGGCACTGGAAGTGACGCCAGGTTTGCCCAGCCTGCAGCGCTGACGGTTGATGCGGCGGGCGCGCTTTACGTTGCCGATTTGTCGAACCACATCGTTCGCATCGGAACCTATTCCGGGCCCCAGCCGCCAATTATTGTCGGCCAACCTGTTTCGCAGAACGTGGCCGTTGGCGGAAGTGTCACGTTTGCGGTGACCGCATCAGGTAACGGACCCTTCAGTTACCAATGGTTCAAGAACGGCGTGGTGATCAACCAAGCCACGTCCCTAACCTACACGATTGGTTCTGCTTTAGCCGCGGATGCCGGTGCCTACACCGCCCTCGTGACCAATTCGGCCGGAAGCACCCTGCGCGCCGCGGCGTTTTTGACAACCACGACCGCTGTTCCGGGACGTTTAGTCAATCTGTCGGTTCGCATCGGGGCGGGTACAGGCGATGCGACCCTGATCGTAGGCGTGGTGATTGGCGGGACAGGAACTGCGGGCTCGAAGCGGTTGTTGGTGCGCGGGATCGGCCCAACTCTTTCAAGCTACGGCGTCAGCGGCGTGCTGATCGATCCCATCACGGACTTTATCCGTCAGGGTTCAGCGACACCCATCGCGACGAACGACAACTGGAGCGGCGACGCTCAGGTGAAATCGGTGGCCAACACCGTCGGCGCGTTCGCATTGCCTGACGACGCCAGCAAGGACTCGGCGTTGTATCTCACTCCGGACAGCGGCGTCTACTCGCTCAATATAAGGGGAAATTCCGGCGCCACGGGGATTGCTCTCGCCGAACTCTACGACGCCGACGGCATTGGCTATACCGCCACGACCCCGCGGCTCGTCAATCTGTCGGCCCGCGCACAAGTCGGAACGGGCGAAGGAGTCCTGATCGCCGGGTTTGTGATTGAAGGCGGCACGTCACGCACTGTGTTGGTGCGCGCCATCGGTCCGACGCTGGCATCCTATGGCGTATCCGGCGCATTAACGGATCCACAATTGGAAATCACCCAAATGGTAAACGGATCACTCGCGACGGTGGCGTCCAATGACAACTGGAGCGGGAATGCCCAGATCTCGATCGTGAGCGCAACAGTCGGCGCCTTCGATTTGAGCAATGCCGGTAGCAAGGATGCAGCGCTCTTGGTGACGCTGCCACCCGGGGTTTATTCAGCGAAAGTTTCCGGCGTTGGGAACACGATCGGCGTTGCGCTTATCGAAGTGTACGAGGTGCCTTGATCGATTCCGGCTCGCGACCAGCGGCACCTTGGATTTTACCGCTCGATGATCGCTCCGCTTCCTTCGCGATCTTCCGCGAAAAATGCCGCGAGTATTTCCCTGAGATTGGCTGCCCACGCTCCCACGTCAGATATCGCGCCACAGCCCGGGATTGACGCCCCACCGCCGATCCGAAATACGTTTTGCCAACCTCAAACGACCGACGGAGTCGCTTAGTCTGTTCCCCAGCCGCCTCCCACTCTTGCCGGCCGCACGATAACCAAAGGAATCGTATGCCACTCGTTGAATGGTCCATGCAAGGCGTCGAATTCGCCAACTGTAATTGCGCAGTCGGCTGCCCCTGTCAGTTCAACGCATTGCCGACTCACGGCAACTGCCGGGCCCACACTTTTATCCAAATCGAAAAGGGCCGCTTCGGCGATGTCGCGCTCGACGGACTCCGCTGGGGCATCATGGGCATGTGGCCCGGCCCGATCCATCTCGGCAACGGCACCTTCCAGGCAATCGTCGACGAACGGGCCAATCCCAAGCAACGGGCCGCCCTCGAAGCCGTCGCGCATGGGCGCGAAACCGAACCGGGCAAGCTGATCTGGCAGGTGTTCTCCGCGATGGTCACCAAGCTGCTGCCGACCATTTTCAAGCCGATCGAACTCTCGATCGACCTGAACACGCGGACCGCAAAGGTCAAAGTGCCCGACCTGATCGAGAGCAGTGCGACATCGATCACCAACCCGGTCACAGGCAACGAACATCGCGCCCGTGTCACCCTGCCCACCGGCTTCGAGTTCACCGAGGCCGAGTTTGTCAGCGGCAAGGCGAAGACCAAGGGACCGATCGAGCTCAACTTCGACACCACGCACGCGCACCTCGCGCGCATCCACTGGAGCACGCATGGCGTCGTTCGTTAAGCGCGCGAGGCACGCGCCTGGCGGACGACGCCATTGAAGATTCATGATTGAAGATTCAAGAGCGCCGCTGAATCCCGAAGCAATCGATGGCCGGAGCTGGTTTGTCCGCCTTTTTAACGTCCAATAATCGGAACGACCCCCTCTCACGCGGTCGAATTTTGCGGTCCCCATTTTTCAACATTCAACCTTCGCCTTGGGTTTCACCCGCCGCTCGCGACCGCTTTCGGATTCCTCGATCCCGAACCTTCCATCGCCGCGCCGCGGCCCGCTTCCGGCTCTTGCATCTTCAATCTTGAATTTTGACTCGGGAAACTTGAACCGCCGCGCCGCGGCTCCGCTGGAATCGCTGCTGCGACGCGACCGGTGGCTCGTCGGGGCCGCGCTCGCCGTGGCGATCGCGCTCTGCTGGGCGTGGATCATGCCGATGGCCGTGGACATGTACGGCCCCATGTCGGGGTCGTCCGCGTGGATGATGACCGACACGTGGGATTTCACGCACCTCGTGCTGCTGTTCGCGATGTGGGTCGTGATGATGGCGGGGATGATGCTGCCGTCGGCCGCGCCAGCGCTGCTGATCTACGCGGCCGTGGTGCGCCGAAGTCCGGACGGAGCCAGAGCCTCGGCTCACGTCCACGCTTTTGCGGGCGCCTACCTCCTCGTGTGGACCGTATTCAGCCTCGCCGCCACGGTGCTGCAACGGCTGCTCGCGAAGCTGTTGCTTCTTTCGCCGATGATGGAGGCGCAGGACCGGCGATTCGGGGGTGCGCTTTTAATTGTCGCGGGACTTTATCAATTCACGCCGTTCAAGCGAGCGTGCCTGAAGTCCTGCCGGCATCCGGCTGAGTTTCTGGTCGAGCGCTGGCGTCCTGGGGTCAGCGGCGGATTCCGCCTCGGTTGGGCGCACGGTCTTTACTGCCTCGGCTGCTGCTGGGCCTTGATGATGCTCCTGTTCGTCGGCGGCGTGATGAACCTCTGGTGGTTCGCCGGCCTGACGGTCGTCGTCCTGCTCGAGAAAGTGGCGCCGTTCGGGGAGAAGGGAGGCCGCATTTCCGGCCTTCCGCTGATCCTGCTCGGATTGTGGTTCATGGTCCGATGACCGGATAGAAAATCGCAATGCGTTCGAGCGAAAGCGCTGGTTGCGGGCAAATGAATCGAAATCTGGCGCTGAAATTTTTCGCTTCCCGGCACCACCCGCGAGGCAAAGACGGATGCGGGCAGTGCATCTCGGTCTGGCTCGCCAACCGTAGCCACCCACAGCGACTCAGCCCGTCTACATCCGCTCGACGCGGATTCCGTCATGGCAGCCTTCGCACGCTGTCGCGGTGGCAAACGCTGGCGTCCCCACGGGGATTCGAACCCCGGCCACAGAATTTGAAAGCGGCTATCATAAGGTGGCTCACGGAGGGTTTGGGGCGCTCTACATCACGCTTTCATATTTTGAGCTCTACCAACGCTACAAGACGGGCAGCGTTGACCACGCGAAAGCGGGCCAAACTTTCCGCGCTGGCTTTTGGGATTTTGCGAAGTCGATAGCCTACGATGCGGACCCGAACTACGCGGTCGTGCGAGACCTGCTATACGAAGGGGCGCGCTGTGGCCTATATCATGTGGGTATGACAACCAAGTGCGGACCTGAATAAGGGACAGGCTTGAAAAACGTTCCGTAGCGGCCGAGGTGACGAGGCAGGTGCGACGCCGTTCGCAGGAATGGCCTTCGAAGCACGGAAGGGCACGAGTCTGCCTCCTCACGTCGTCAGCTACGGTTTTCCTGAAACACGGGATCCGATTTTGCGGTTCGTGGCTCGCCAAGCCGCAGCTCCGGCCAGTGGCTTGAGCCCGCTTACACCTGCTGCACGGGGATTCCGTCGTGGCAGCTTCGCGCGCTGTCGCGGTGGCGAAGGCTGGCGTCCCCACGGGGATTCGAACCCCGGTTCTTACCGTGAAAGGGTAGTGTCCTGGACCGGGCTAGACGATGGGGACCAACCGCGGAGCCGGGCAAAGTAGGTGGCGGGTACCCCCGTGCAAGGATAAATCACCGCTCCGATCGCTCCTGACGGTTGGCTAGCGGCTCCAGCGCGTTGAGGGCAACGCGCTCCACCTTGTCTCCCCTCCCTGCATCACCTTGCCGACCCATGATCGGGTATCGGCATTTTTCGCATGATCGGAGGTCTCTCAGCGGAAAAGCGCGGACAGGGGCGGGACGCCCATGCTACTTCGCGGCGAGGATCGCGCGATGATTGGCGGCGGCGGTTTCGCGCAGCGCGGTCTGGCCTGCCCCGACATTTTCACGCGCCCCCTTCCATGCCGCCATCGCCGGGTCCTGCAGCGCGCGGCCGAATGAAAACGACAGCGCCCATGGATTCGTCCCTGCCGCACAGATCGCCTCAAGCCTTTCGGTGGCTTCGGACGGGCTTTGTCCGCCGGAAAGAAACACCACGCCAGGCACCGCCGCGGGCACCGCGCGGCGCAGGCAGCGCACCGTCGCGGCGGCGATTTCAGCGGTTGAACCCTGCCGGCGATGCTCCTTGCCGGGAAGCACCATGCCGGTCTTCAACAACATCGATTTCAGCTGGACCCCCTGACGCGCGAGCGCCGCGAAAACGACCCGCAGCGTCGCCGCCGTCACCTCCTCGCAGCGTTCGAGCGAATGGTCGCCGTCCATCAACACCTCCGGCTCGACGATCGGCACGAGCTGCGCCTCTTGGCACAGGGCCGCGAACAGCGCGAGGGAACCGGCGTTGGTCTCCAGCGCCGCCGGCGTTGGAAGGCCTTCGCCGATCGCGATCACCGCCCGCCACTTCGTAAACCGCGCCCCGAGCTTCCGATATTCCGCCAGCCGCTCCCTCAGGCCGTCCAGCCCCTGCGTGAATTTCTCGCCCGGAAAACCCGGCAGATCCGCCGCGCCCAGATCGACCTTGATCCCCGGCACGATTCCCCGCCCGGCGAGATGCTCCGGAAACGCGACGCCACCGCTCGTTTTCTGCCGCAGCGTTTCATCGAACAGGATCACCCCGCTGATGAACTCCTCGAGGCCCGGGGTCGTGAACAGCATGTCGCGATAGGCGCGGCGGTTTTCCTCGGTCGAGGCGACGCCCAGTTTCGCGAAACGCTTCCCGATCGTCGGAAAACTTTCATCCGCAGCGAGAATTCCTTTCCCGGCCGTCAGCAGTGCGCGAACCGTCGAGTCCATGCCCTAACAGACAACCACGTCGCCGAAGTTATCAACTCGGTGTTCCTTTCTCCGATCCGGGTAACCGGCGATGAACGCTGGTCGGCGTCGATCTAATCGGACGGGCGCGTCGGAATAGCCTCCTGACGTCGGCTGCTACGGGAGAAATAGCCTCCTCACGCCGGCAGCTGCCCGGATCTACGCAGCAGCCGACGTCAGGAGGCTGAATTTCACCACAAAGCCCGCGAAGACCGAACCTGCCTGCGCCGGACCTTCGTGGCCTTCGTGCTCTTCGTGGTGAAAAAATGCTCGCCCGGATTTCAGCCAGGGTCCGCCGAACCTTGACCCGGCTCGCATCCGCACCGCCGCATCTGGTAGCAGCCGACGTCAGGAGGCGGACGTGGTCCGCAACTGGCACGGCCGGTTATCGGTTGGCGCCGACGTACGCCACGCGCCACAGGACGTTGTTGCCGTCGTCGGTCATGAGCAGCGCGCCGTCGTGCGCGACGGCCACGCCGACAGGACGGCCCCACACGCTCTCCGCGTCGACGACAAAGCCGGTCAGGAAATCCTCATAGGATCCGTCCGGCACCCCGCGCTCCAGATGCACGCGGACAATCTTGTAGCCTGTCCTCGTGGCGCGATTCCACGAGCCGTGCAGCGCGGCGAAAATATCGCCCCGATACTCCGCGGGAAACGCCGCCGGCCCGGACGCCGCCGCCGGATAGAAGGTCATTTCCAGCGCCGCCGAATGCGCCTGCACGAGCACGTCCGGCACGATTGCGACTCCCGCCAGATCAGGACGGTGACCCGCGAGGCGCGGATCCTCGTGCTGCCCGAGATAATACCAGGGCCAGCCATAATAGCCGCCTTCCTTCACCCGCGTAATATAATCGGGGACGAGGTTGTCACCGAGTCCGTCGCGCTCGTTGGTCGATGTCCACAGGTCGCCCGTCAATGGGTTCACCGCCAGACCCACGCCGTTGCGGATTCCCGTGGCGAACGTCCGCAGCCCCGCGCGTCCCTCGGGATCGGTCACCAGGATGTCGGCCCGGTTGGTTTCAAAATCCCAGCATGCGCCGCGCCCGTGTTCCGCTTCCCACTCGCGTATTTCCTCCGGCGACTTCGTCGCGATTCCCTCGGCCACGTTCGACGCCGAGCCGACCGAGATGAACAGCCGGCGTCCGTCGCGCGAAAACGCCACGTCGCGCGTGCTGTGACCGCCGGTCCCCGCCGCCGTCAGCCGCGGCACGATCACCTGCGGCGCGCCGCGCGCCTTCAGGTCGCCGCTGCGATAGGGAAAGCGGACGACCGAATTATTGTTCCCCACGTAGATCCACTCGGGGTTTTCCCCCGACGGATAAAACGCGATCCCGAACGGCCGGTCGAGTCCCTCCGCATAAAGCTGATTTTCAGACGGTGTCTCCGCGCCGTCGGCCGCGCGGATCACGCGGATCCGGTTGGCGGCGGTTTCGGCGATGAAGATGTCGCCGTTCGGCGCCATCCGCAACACGCGCGGGTTGGAGAGATGCTCCGCGAATCGGCGCACGGTGAAGCCCGCCGGCACCGACAGCTGCGCGTCCGCGGGCGGATGGACGACCTGCGGATTGTTTCCCGCGGAGCCCGTGCTGTAGGGCGGCGGCAGATCCGAAATTTGGATATGATGCTTCACGCCCGGCCTGGCGTTCCTCCAGGCGCCCGCGTCGTTCGCCGTCGTGGAAACAGCGGCGGCTTGAGGCGTCGTCGTTTCGGCCACGGTTTCCGGGGCAGCCAGGGTCGAAAGGTACGCGATCACGTCGGAGCGATCTGCGGGGTTGGCGACCACGACGACCATCGTTGTTCCCGGCACCTTCGCGGGAGGGTTCTCGAGAAACAGCTCCAGGCTCGCTGCATCCCACCTCAGTTTCGAATCGACCAGGGCATGCGTGTAACTGAAGCCGGGCGCCGTGCCCGCAGTTCGGCCGACCACTCCGGCCAGGGTCGGTCCCTGACCGCCGGCGGCGGGGCTTCCGGCGCTCGACCCGGTGGCGTGACAGACCGCGCAGTTCTGGACGAAAAAGGTTTTCCCACGCGCGAGGTCGCCGGTTGCGGAAGCGGGTGCGGGCGCCTGGTCTGCGAGACCTGTGCTCGCCAGCCAAAAGCCGCAGACGAAAAATCCAAGGACACAGAGCGAACGATTTTGCATGCGCATGGGAAGCCTCGATGGTTGGGACCGCACCTTGTGCAACATTTTCGGGAGCGCCAGTGACTTTTGCACGAGCGGGGTGTTCTTTCGCCCTGTCGGCAGGCGTCGATAATCTCCCATTCCATCAACGGGAAATCTGCCCATGGCAGGGCGTCGCGTGGCGGTGTAAGATAATTCAATCTGTTAGTGCCACAAAATCAAAAACAAGGAGTTCCCATGTCTGCAAAACCCATCACTTCCGATTCCGGCAGCGCTCCCCGCAAAGGCGGCGAAACCTGCGATTGTGTCAAAGGATCCGGCTTCAGCGCCTCCGGCGATGCGGCCCGCCCCGGCGCCGGCAAGAAGGGCGATTTGACCGACGAACATCCCGAGCGCTTGCGGCAGGCCACGGAGGCGCCGTCCGAAATCGAAGAGGAGCGCGTTGAGGGCAAGTCGGCGTTCGGCACGCCCACGCCTGGACCGGCCCGGCTGGCGGGAAGCGAACACTGATCCCCGGTCACTGAATTGCTTCGGCCGTCGGAGAGCGCGAGGACTCCGCGCAGCGAGGATTGCCCGCGAACCGGGAAATTTTCCCGACGACGGGCTCGCAAAATCGTGCCTTGACCACACGTTTTCTTTTTCCACCGATCTCACGCCAGTCACGGGAATCCCATGAACTATACTCACCTCGGCCGCTCCGGCCTTCGCGTCTCGCGGCTGTGTCTCGGCACCATGAACTTCGGTCCGTTCACGACCGAGGCCGACGCCTTTGCGCTGATGGACCGCGCGCTCGAGCTGGGCGTGAACTTTTTCGACACCGCTGACGTCTATGGCCGAAAACGGGGCGAGGGCGTGACCGAGGGGATCGTCGGCCGCTGGTTTGCCCAGGGTGGCGGACGTCGCGACCGCGTCGTCATCGCCACGAAGGTCTTCGGAGCGATGGACCGGCCCGAGCATCCCGATCCCAATCTTGATCGCGGGCTGAGCGCGCGCAAAATCATCCGCGGCTGCGAGGCCAGCCTGAGCCGGCTCCAGACGGATCGCATCGACCTTTACCAGATGCACCACATCGACCGCACCTGTCCGGTCGATGAATGGCTCGGCGCGATGGAAACGCTCCTGCGCCAGGGCAAGATCTACTACGTCGGCTCCAGCAATTTCGCCGGCTGGGATCTCGCGACCGCGTGCACGACCGCCGACCTGCGCGCGCAGGCGCGGCTCGTGAGCGAGCAGAGCCTCTACAACCTCGCCAGCCGCACGATCGAGCTGGAGGTCATTCCCGCCTGCCTCCATTTCGGCGTCGGGGTGATTCCGTGGAGTCCGCTCGGCGGAGGCCTGCTCGGCGGCGCGCTCGCGAAAACGGCGGCGGGGCGACGCGCGTCTTCGCCCGATTTCGAAAAACAGGTGAACGCGAAGCGGCCGCAGCTCGAGCGTTACGAGAACCTCTGCCGCCAGCTCGGCGTCCCGCCGGCGGACGTTGCTCTCGCCTGGCTGCTCGCGCAGCCGGCGGTGACCGCGCCGATTGTCGGTCCGCGCACAATGGACCAGTTCACCGATGCCGTCCGCGCGCTCGACCTCAAGCTCGCGGCCGAAACCGTGCGCCAGCTGAACGAGATTTTCCCCGGCCCCGGCGGCTCCGCGCCCGAGGCGTATGCGTGGTGAGTTTTTTCCGCCGCGAACGGACGCAAATCCACGTCAATGGATTCACCCGGGCGCTCGCGGATTTTTCCGCTAATCCGGACGAAACCGGTGGCCGCATCCGCGCCGGTCAGCGTCATCCGCGGGAAAAATAACGAGGGCAATTCCTCGACGGATCACTTTGCCGGTGTCCGTATTGGTTCCCTTCGTTCGTTGTAGCTGCATACCCCTTATGAATGAAACCCCTTCTGGTCGAAATCCCCTGCGCAGCACGGCCGCCGTTTTTCTCGGCATCTTCGTGGTGTTCGTCCTCTCGCTCGGCACGGACCAGGTGCTGCACGTCCTCAAAATCTATCCGCCGTGGGGCGAGGCGATGTGGGATCACCGGCTGAACGCCTTGGCGCTCTCGTACCGGATCGTTTACGGCGTCGTGGGGGGATTCGTCACCGCCAAGACGGCTCCCCGCAATCCCCTGCGCCACGCGATGATCATGGGATGGATCGGGTTTGGGCTCAGCGTCATGGGCGCCATCGGCGGAATCATGATGAAAGCGGGCCCGGCCTGGTATCCGATCGTGCTGGCCCTGACCGCGCTGCCCTGCGCCTGGCTGGGGGGACGACTCGGCGAAACGAGAAACCTGGCCGTCGCGCGATAGAAGCCTGCTGCGACCTGAAGGGCCGTCCGACGCGCCCGCCGGCTGCCTTCGTGGCCCGGATGAGCGAAATCTTCCGGTGAACCCGGCGCTGGTTTTTTAACCGCGAAGGGCGCGAAGAGCGCGAAGAAAAGGCATCGGAAATGACCACCAGCTGGCTCGGACCTTCGCGTGCTTCGCGACCTTCGTGGTTAAAACCAAGGCTCTAGCCAACCCCGACCGCCGCGTGCTCCTCCAACATCGTCAGCGATGCTCTGGATTTCCGGAGGTCCTAAATCTCTCACGCTGCATTCGGGAAATCTGCCCATGGCGATTCCGCGGCGGGCAAAGTAAGATTTAGGCGGTTTCAACGCCGAGCGTTATTTGGCGCGCGCCGTTGTGCTCGATCTTCAACCGATCCCTGCCTTTTTCCTCATGCTCGCGGAACTCACCATCATTCCTGTCGGTGGCGATTCCCATCTGTCGGCGTGCCTCGCCGAGGTGCTGAAGCTGATCGATGCTTCGGGCCTGCGCTACGCGCTCACGCCCTCGGCAACATGCATCGAAGGCGACTGGGACGACGTCATGGCGCTCGTGCGGCGCTGCCACGATCACGTTCGCCTGGAGTGTCCGCACGTTGTCACCAACGTGAAAATCGAGGATGAGGCCGACGACCCCAACAAGCTCACGAGCAACGTCGTCTCGGTCGAGGCCAAGGCAGGCCGCCGCCTGCGGCGCACGCGCCCGACAGCGGTCCCGCTGAAACGGTAACCAAACTCCCGCCGCGGGTGGTTGGCGAATTCAGGAGCTTATGGCTGCCCGAGGCTGGTGCTGCGGGGCGGGCGGGTGGCGTCGTGGAGCATTTGTTCCAGCAGGGGCCGGATCTTTTCAGCCGTGGGGCCGAATTTCGACACGTTGCCGCCGCCGCGTCGCGCATCGTATTCCGCGGTGCCGATGGCGCGGCCGTCCTCGAACAGCATCACGCGAAAATAGAACAGGTACATGGCCATATCCCAGCGCCAGTTGGCCGTGACCGTCATGAAATACTTCGCGTCTGCTGGCGGTTTTGCTTCGTACGTCTCGGCTTGGTACCCGAGCAGCTCGAGTTGCGAGACAACCTCCGGCACCAGGCCCTTCATGTGCAGTTCGTGGTTGTTCTGCACATAGATCTTTTTGATCTCCGTCCCGCGGGTAACGGGCCGGACATGTTCGGTGATCGTGCAGCCAGAGAGCAATGCGACGCAGAGCATTCCGGCGGCAACAAGAGGGCGGGGGAGTTTCATCAACACCGAGGATTCGAATCCGCCAGCCGGTTGCCACCTCCAAAAAAAAACGGAATTCTATCATGAATGCTCCGCAGTTAACCGCGATGGACACAAATGGCGCGAGTGCGGCCAAGCGGATTGGATTCGGGTCCATTCGCGGATAAACAATCCGCGAGCAGCCGACCTCCTCATCCGCTACTCGGTCCGGAGTCCGGGTCCCTCGTGCTGGCGCTCTATCAAACCCTTGAGCCGATCGATTCCATCCGGCTTGACGCCTTGGGCGCTCATCGTGCCGCCGAAAATGCTGAAGCTGCCATCGTCGTCCTCTTCCGGATCGTCCTCTTCGAGCGGATCGACCGGCACCCAATCGATGACCGAACCGCCACTGCGGTAATAGTAGGGACTCACGAGCATGTTCATCCCCTGCTCGCGGACGACCTTGAAGTCGCGGACGACAAATTCCTTCTCCTCGTGAATGTCCATGAGCGTGTCATTGAGGGACGGAATTTTCACAAAGGGGTAAAGCTGCTCGAGCACCTGCAGCTTGTCCTCGGGCGGGATCAGATACTCTTCCGACAGCGGACATCCCGCCCATTGGGTCTGATGTTTGATTCGAGGGTACGACAGAGGCGCATCTTCTTTTGGGGTGATAGGCATCCAACAGATTAGCAGGGCCGCAAACGTCCCGATAGCTGTCCAAGATGACAGGGAGCACGGACTCCTTCGGAGAGACCGGCGTTATTTTTTGACCGCCACGGACGCAAAGAACGCGAAGGTGACGAGCCGGGGTGTTGCGACATTGCAGCGAGGCCAAGGAATGGAGCCCCCCCCGGTATCGCTAATCGGAGGGCCAGACGCGGAGGGATCATTGGAATGCGTTGTCGCGGACCCTGAGCTTGTCGAACGGGCCTCAACGCGTTGGACGCTCCGTCGACGGCCAAGGTCCGCTCGCACCGCCAGCGCATTGAGGGCAATGCGCTCCACCTCCGGGTACCCCTCACCAAAAAGGCCTTGTCATCGCCCGAATGGGCTATCAGGTGAAAGGCTATCAAGTGATAGCCATGGAATCGAACTCCGATGCGGGCGCTTGGGCCCGAACTGAATGAAGGCCGATGGAAAACTCGACCATCGCTGCTCTGCGGTCCCTGGTGGACTTACGGTTTCCGACCTTTGCGCGGAAGACTTCACCGGGCGTGTGCACGGGTGTCGGGCCGATTGATGACGCGCTCGGCGGGGGACTGCCGCCGGGCCAGCTGACCGAACTGGTTTCGACGATGGCGGGCAGCGGCGGGCAGCTCGTGCTGGCACGACTGCTGGTCACGACGCGCGCGGAACGGCAGCGCGTGGCGCTCGTCGACGGCGTGGATGGATTTTCGCCCGAGTCTGTGCCAATGGACGCCTTGCGGCATCTCGTCTGGATTCGTCCGCGCACGCTTCAGGAAGCCCTCGCGGCCGCGGACGTGCTCGTGCGCGACGGCAATTATGCCGTGGTGGTGCTCGATCTGCGGGGGATGAACGAGCGGGCGCTCCTCAACACCCCGAAATCGCTGTGGCACCGCTTGCAGCGCGCGGCGGAGAGCCGTCCGGCGGCGGTGCTGGTGCAGACCACGCGGGGACTGGTGCCGGCGGTGCCGTGGCGGCTGACGTTGTCAAAACCCTTCGGCCTCGCCGCGTCCCGGCTGAGCCAGGAAAAACTCCTCGCGCAGCTCACCGTGGAAATCGTGCGCGGCCATGTCATGCCAGCGGAGGAACTGGCGGGATGAGCTACGCGGTTCTCCTTGCGCCGCATTTTTCGCTGGAGGCGCTGCGCTGCGGCGCGCCGGAACTCGCGGGTCAGCCGGTGGCGCTCATTGCCGGCGAAGGACGCAAGGCCGTGATCACCGAGGTGTCGCCCGAGGCTCCCATGGTCGAGGCGGGCTGCGCGGCCACGCTCGCGATGGCGCGGTGTCCGGGAATTGTCCTGCGCACCCGCGATTTCGCCGCGGAAGCCGAAGCGCAGCGGCTGCTGGTGGCGGCGGGGTTCACGCTGTCACCGCGCGTGGAGACCACGGGGCCGGGATGCTGCACGGTGGACCTCCAGGGCGCGGACCTGGCCCGGAGCGAGAGCGAGATTCGTCTCCGCATCGCGGAGCTCGCGCCGCTCGGGTTGACGCTGCGGGCGGGCATCGGGGCGACGCCGCTGCTCGCGAGCTATGCGGCGCACCAGACGGATTCGCTGCTGCGGGTGGACGATGCGCGGGCGTTTCTTCGGACGCTTCCGCTCGAGGTGGGCGGGCCTTCCGCGGACGAGCTGGCGATCCTGCGCAACTGGGGATTGCAGACCCTGGGGGATCTGACGGCGCTGACGAAGGCCGACGTCGGCCAGCGCCTCGGCGCGCGGGGCGTGGCGCTGTGGGAAAGGGCGGCGGGGGAAACCACGCGCGTCCTGCGGCTGGTCGAACCCTCGCGGAGCTTCGTGGCGGAATGGGCCTATGAGCCGCCGATCGAGATGCTCGAGCCGCTGACCTTCAAGCTCCAGCGGTTTGCCGAACGCGTGGCGCTGGAGTTGCGCGCGGCGGGATTCGTGGCGGAGGCGCTGACGCTTTACCTGCTGCTCGAGGACGGGTCCGATCACCGGCGGGAATTCCATTTGCCCGAGCCGGGGGCGGACGTCGCGTCGTGGATGCGCGTGCTGCTCTCGCATCTGGAAACCCTGCGTCTCACCTCGCATGTGATCGGAGCGCGGCTGCTGGCGGCGCCCGCGCGTCCGCAGCAGAAACAGGACGGTCTCTTCGACACCGGACTCCGCGATCCCGTGGCCTTCTGGGAAAACCTCGCGCGGCTCGGCGCGCTGGTGGGACCCGATCGGGTGGGCACGCCGGTGGTCGCGGAGACGCACCGGGCGGATGCGTTCACGCTGGCGAAGCCGGCTGATGTCGTGCCGGCCGCCACCGAGCCGCCGATCCATCCCGAGCGGGGATTGGTGTTGCGGCGATTCCGGCCGGCCTGGCCCGCGGCCGTGGGGCTGCGCGAAGGAAAGCCGCAGGCGCTGGGCGGCGCCGTGAGTGGTCCGATCGTGGCCACGGCCGGGCCGTGGCGGTGCGAGGGAGGCTGGTGGCATCGCGACGCATGGTGCGTGGAAACGTGGCACGTCGAAGTCGGCGACGGGGCGGTCTACCAACTGGCGCGCACCGGCGAGACATGGTGCATCGAGGGGGTGCTCGATTGAAAAACGAACTCCCACAGAGGCAGGGTTCCGCCTCCCCGGATCATCCGGCCCGATGCGGGGGTCGAGGGTCACGTGACACGGACCCGGGACGGCGGGGCGACACATGATGACGTACGTCGAACTCCATGCGCGGAGCGCGTTCTCCTTTTTGCGCGGCGGCTCGGACCCCGAGGCGCTGGCGCGGGAGGCGGCGCGCCTGCAATTCCCCGCGCTGGCCTTGTGTGATCGCGGGGGCGTCTACGGCGCGGTGCGGTTGCACATGCCGTCCAAGGAGGCGGGGTTTCGCGCGCTGGCGGGCTGCGAGCTCATCATGGAGGACGGGGCCGTCGTGCCGGTGCTGGTTTCCACTCAGGCGGGGTACCGGCAGCTCGGCGCGCTCCTGACGACGGCGAATCTCCGCGCGCCCAAAGGCGAAGGCCGCGTGACGTGGCGCGAACTGGAGGAGGGCAACGGCGGGCTGATCGCATTGACCGGCGACGAGGAGGGCCCGGTGCGGCGCGCGTGGCGCGAACGCGGCCCGGACGCCGCGGCCGAGGCCGGCGGGAAACTCCGGCGGATTTTCGGAGGCGGGCGGCTGTTTGTGGAATTGCAGCGTCATCTCGTGCCCGGCGAGGAAAGGGCGAACGAATTTCTGGTCGACTGGGCCGCGTCGGTGAAGCTGCCGCTGCTGGCCACGAATGGCGTGAATCACGCGACCGCGGCGGACCGAAACGTCGCCGACATCTTCACCTGCCTCCGCGAGCACACGACGCTCGATGCGGCGGGGCGGAGATTGGCGCGCAATCGTGAGCGCCACCTGAAGGGCGCCGGGGAGATGACGGCCTTGTTCGCGGACCTTCCGGAAGCGATCGCCAACACCGGCCGGCTCGCCGAGCGGCTGGAGTTCACCCTCGATCAGCTCGACTATCGTTTTCCCGACTTCGACGTGCCGGCGGGTGAAACGCAGATCTCCCACCTGCACCGGATGACCTACCTGGGCGCCGAGGAGCGGTTTGGAACCGTGACCGGGGCGGTGCGACGGCAGATCGAGCGGGAGCTGGAGCTGATCGGGCGGCTCGGCTTCAGCGGCTATTTCCTGATCGTCTGGGACCTGTGCAGGTTTGCCCGCGGGCGCGGCACGCTCATCCAGGGGCGCGGAAGCGCGGCGAACAGCGTGGTGTGCTACGCGCTCGGGATCACGGCGGTCGACCCGATCGCGAACAAGCTCCTGTTCGAGCGATTCCTGAGCGAAGGCCGCTCCGACTGGCCCGACATCGATCTCGACCTGCCCAGCATGGAGCGGCGCGAGGAGGTGATCCAGGAAGTGTACCAGCGGTATGGGCGCCGGGGTGCGGCCATGACGGCGAACGTCATCTCGTTCAAGGGCCGCAGCACGATGCGCGAAGTGGGGAAGGTGATGGGGCTGCCCGATGACGTGCTCGACCGGTTTTCATCGCTGTTTCACGGAGGCGATTATCCCCAGACGCTCGAATTGGCCGAACAGCTCCGGATGGCGGGCATCGCGCCGAACGACGCGCGGCTGCGCGCCCTGCTCGACACGTGCCAGCGCGTCTATGGATTGCCGCGGCATCTGGGCCAGCATTCCGGCGGGATGGTGCTCTGCCAGGGGGAGCTCAACGATTTTGTCCCGCTGGAAAACGCGCGCATGCCCGGGCGCTCGGTGCTGCAATGGGACAAGTCCGACTGCGAGGATATGCGGATCGTGAAGATCGACCTGCTCGGGCTCGGCATGATGGCCGTGCTGCAGGACACGCTGGAAATCTGCGCGCAGCGCGGGCAGCCCGTCGACCTGGCGCAGATCCCGAAGGACGACGCCGAGACGTTCAAGCTGCTGCAGGACGCGGACACCGTCGGGCTGTTCCAGGTCGAGAGCCGCGCGCAGATGGCGACGCTGCCGCGCATGAAGCCGAAGACGTTCTATGACCTCGTGATCGAAGTCGCGATCATCCGCCCCGGCCCGATCCAGGGAAACGCCGTGAATCCCTACCTCGCGCGCCGCGCGGGGAAGGAGGAGGTGGTCTACGCCGACGAACGCGCGCGGCCGATTCTCGAGCGCACCCTCGGCGTGGTGCTTTTCCAGGAGCAGGTGCTCCGGCTCGCGATGGAGCTCGGTGGATTCTCGGCGTCCGAGGCGGACGAGCTGCGGCGGGCGATCGGCTTCACCCGCTCGCAGGAGCGGTTGAACCGAATGAAGGACAAGCTCGGCGAATCGCTGAGGAAAAACGGCGTCGCCCCGGCGGCGACGGAATCGATCCTGCACTCGCTCGCGTCGTTCGCGCTGTACGGGTTTCCGGAGAGCCATGCGATTTCGTTCGCGTTGATCGCCTACGCGTCGGCGTGGCTGAAGGTGCACCGGCCGGCGGCATTTTATGCGGGGCTGCTCAACAACCAGCCGATGGGGTTTTATTCGCCGGCCACGCTGGTGCAGGATGCGCGGCGGCGCGGCGTGAAGACCCTGCCGGTGTGCGTGCAGCGATCGGCGGAGGCGTGCGAGGTCATCGCCGACGACACGCTGCGGCTGGGCTTCGCATCGGTGCGCGGCGTGCGGAAGGCCGGGGTCGCGGCGATGCTGGCCGCGCGGCAGAAGCTCCCGTTTGTCTCGCTGGCGGATTTCCTGCGCCGGACGGAGTTCAGCGCCGCCGAGCGTCGCGCGCTCGCGAAGGCGGGCGCGTTGAATGCATTGTCGGGTCACCGGCGCGCGGCGCTGTGGGAGGTCGAGTCCACCCACGCCGGCGACGAGCTCTTCCGGCTGGTCGCGGTGGAGGGGCCCGAGCCGGTGTTGTCGCCGCTGGAGCGGATGACGCATCTGGAGCGGCTGCAGGCGGACTATGAAACGCTGGGGCTGACGACCGGGCCGCACCCGATGCGCCTGATGCGGGAAAAGATGCCGGATCTCTGGGCGGCCGCGGAGTTGAAGCACGGCCGGCCGGGAGCCCGCGTGAAAATCGGCGGCCCGGTGATCACGCGCCAGCGGCCGGGCACGGCGAAGGGATTTTGTTTCATCACGATCGAGGACGAGACCGGCCACGCGAACGCGATTGTGCGTCCAAACCTGTTCGAGGAACTGCGGCTGGTGATCAACCTGGAGCCGTCGCTGATGATCACGGGACGCTTGCAGAACGAACAGGGCGTCATCCACATCATGGCCGAGGAAATCGTCGCTCTCCCCATGGGCGGACTGCCCGCGGAGATCAGCCACGACTATCATTAGCTCCAACGCCCCGTGCGGCCGGCTGCCGGCGCCGCCGTGCCGCGCGCATCGTCTTCCAGGTCACGCCCGCATCGATGAACGCTGCGACAAAGCGAATTTCGATCAAGTCCTGGAAGCCCACGGCCAGGGAGCCGCCGATCGGTTCAAGCTGTCCTTTCCAAACGGGGTTCGAATGATGCCGGTCCGCCTTGGTGGCGAAGTCATATCCCTTGAGCCACCGCCGAATCCGCGCCGCACTCACTCCCGTGAGGCGCGAAGCCTCCGAAAAGGAATAAATACCGGTTTTCAGGAGGCGCGAAGAATTCACGGATGGAAAGTAGAAGGATGTTCCGGTGGCGTCTAGCACCCGCATCCATGA
>JAQGON010000134.1 GCA_028293565.1 Verrucomicrobiota bacterium
GGCGGGCGGAAGGCGTACTCGCTGGGCAGAAACGCGGGATCTTCCGGAAGGGCGACCCGACACTTTACGTGCTCGCGCTGGACGGGATGATCTGTGGACTTATCCGTGAATCGATGGCGCGTGGAACCAGCCTTTCCACCGCCGCTCAAGTCGAGTTCGTGTTCACACTCGGACTCCGTGGGATGCTGTCGCAGCCGTGACCTGCTCCCCATTCCGCCACTCACCACTCTTCTCATGTTGACCCGACTGCCCATTCGACTCTCCGTCGTCGCGTTCGCCCTGCTCGGTTTTGCGAGCTGCCGCAAACCCGTGCCGACCTTGGCGAGTGGACCCCTGCCCGTGAATGTTCTCGCCGTGGAGGAGAGGGAGGTCACGGAGTGGGACGAGTTTACGGGGAGAACCGAAGCCGTGGAATCGGTGGAAGTGCGGGCGCGGGTGAGCGGGTATTTGCAAACCGTCAATTTCAAGGCCGGCGCGATGGTGCAGGCGGGCGATCTGCTGTTCGTGATTGATCCGCGGCCGTATCAGGCGGACCTCGACCGTGCCCTCGCGGAGCTCGAGCGGTCGGAAGCGCAGCTGAAGCTGAGCCAGATCGACTTCAAGCGCGCCCAGGATTTGCGCCAGAAGAATGTTTCTTCGCCGGAGGAGTTCGACCAGAAGGGGGCCGCGCTGACCCAGGCGCAGGCCACCGTGCGCTCGGCGAAAGCGGCGCACGCGGCGGCGGCGCTGAATATCGAATTTACGCAGATCAAATCGCCGATTGGCGGAAAGGTCAGCAACGAGCGGGTGACGGTGGGAAACCTGATCCAGGCCGGCACGTCGGCGGACAGCGTGCTGACGACGGTGGTCTCCACGGACCCGCTGTATGTGTATGCGGATGCGGATGAGAACAGCCTGCTGAAGTTCATCAAGGCGCATGCGGAGGGGACACGGAAGAGCCTCCAGGAGGAAACCATTCCGGCGTATGTGCAGCTCGCGAATGAAGAGGATTTCCCGCACGAGGGAACGCTTGATTTCGCGGATAACCGGATCGATCCGGCGACGGGAACCCTGCGGGTGCGCGGCGTGTTCAAGTCGTGGGATCCTCTGCTGAGCCCGGGCTTGTTCGTGCGGATGCGGGTTCCGGCTGGGCCGAGGGTGAAAAAGGCGCTGATCAGCGACACTGTGATCAGCTCCCAGCAAGGCGTGAAATACGTCTTTGTCGTGAAGCCCGACAAGACGATCGAACGGCGCAATATCCAAACCGGGACGGTTCTGGCGGGCCTGCGGGTGGTGAACGCCGGGCTGAAGGCGGGCGAGCAGGTGGTCTCCACCCGGCTGCAGATGCTGCAGCCCGGCATGGCCGTCGAGCCGATCGTCACTGCGCCGAGGCCGGAGGCGGCCGGCGTCCAGACCGGCAAGTGAGCGGCCTGCGCATTTTCGATTCCCTGCGACCCGCATGAAATTCGCTCACTTCTTCATTGATCGGCCCATCTTCGCCGGGGTCATCAGCATCGTCATCACGCTGGTGGGCGCCATTGCGCTCACGACGCTGCCCGTGGCGCAGTATCCGGACGTCGCCCCCCCAACGATCCAGGTGACGGCGAACTACCCCGGGGCCAACGGCAAGGTCGTCGCGGAGACCGTGGCGACGCCGATCGAGCAGCAGATCAACGGCGTCGAGAACATGCTCTACATGAACTCGCAGAGCACGAGTGACGGCAACCTGACGATCAACGTCACCTTCAAGCTCGGAACCGACCTCGACGCCGCGCAGGTGCTCGTGCAAAACCGGGTGGCGATCGCCATGCCGACGCTTCCGCAGGAGGTGCAGCGCGGCGGCGTCACGACCAAAAAGCAGTCGCCCGACATCACGATGGTGGTGCACCTGCTGTCGCCGGACGGCTCGCTGGACTCGGTGTTCACGAGCAATTACGCGCTGCTGCAGATCCGCGACGAGCTGGCGCGGCTCGACGGCGTAGGGGACATCAACGTTTTCGGCGCCCGCGAATACTCGATGCGGATCTGGCTCGATCCCGAAAAAGTCGCGGCGCGCGGACTGACGGCGCAGGACGTGGTGCGGTCCATTCAGGAGCAAAACGTGCAGGTCGCGGCGGGGATCGTCGGAGCGCAGCCCGTGCCGAAGGCGGCGACGGCTTTCCAGTATACCGTCAGTACCCAGGGCCGGCTGGCGGATGAGGCGGAGTTTGGCTCGATCGTGATCAAGACGGGCGCCGAAGGGCGGGTGACCCGGGTCCGCGACGTGGCGCGGGTCGAACTGGCCGCGCGCGATTACACCGCCAACAGTCAGCTCAGCGGGAAGCCGGCGACCGCCATCGGCGTCTTTCAGCGGCCGGGCTCGAACGCCCTGGCGACCTCCGATGCGGTGCGCGCGAAGATGGAAGAGCTGAAACGCCGGTTTCCCGCGGGGCTCGATTACACCATTGCCTACGACCCGACCTCATCGGTGCGCGAGTCGATTCACGAAGTGGAGAAGACGCTCTTCGAGGCCATCATCCTCGTGGTGATCGTCGTGCTCGTCTTTCTCCAGAACTGGCGCGCGAG
>JAQGON010000139.1 GCA_028293565.1 Verrucomicrobiota bacterium
GAGGTTGGGCAAATGTAGTGAATGTGCAGGAGATTTTGGTGCCGTGGCCGGGGCGGGATTCGACCGAGAAGCCGCCGCCGAGCATGGCGGCGCGATAACCCATCAGGCGGAGGCCGCCGCCGGGCGCGCGGCCGTGGGCCCCGGTTTCGAAACCGGTGCCGTCGTCGGTGATGACGAGGCGGTGCTCGTGGCCGCGGGAGCTGAGCGTGACGCGGATGTGCTTCGCCTTGCCGTGGCGCGCGGCGTTGTGGATCGCCTCCTGGGTGATCCGGTAAAGATGCATCGCCGCGAGATGGTCGCAGGCCGGCGGCTCGCCCTGCAGCGTGAAGCGGCAGTCCACGTTGTGCAGCGTGTGCGACTGACCGGCGAGCTCCTCAAGCGCGATCACCAGGCCGGCATTCTCCAGCTGCACGGGACAAAGTCCGCGGGCCAGCGCGCGGGACTGCGCGATCGCGTCGTTCGCGAGCTGCGAAATTATTTCCGCCGGGGCCGCCTCCTCGGGCTGGCTCTTTTTCAAACGGTCGCGCAGTGCCGCCGCGAGACAGGACAAACCCGTGAGCTGCTGCCCGAGCCCGTCGTGCAGGTCGGCGCCAATCCGTTGTTGCTCGACGTCGGTCACCGTCAGAAGCCGGCGCTCGAGCCAGCGCCGCGCGCTGACGTCGCGGCCGAAGAAGGTCGCCCCCTCGCCCTGCGCCGCGTCGAAGGTCACGAAAAATTCCGCATGCCACTCGGTGCCGTGCCGCCGGCCGCCGAGCGTGAAGTTCGCCGATTCGCCGGCGAGCGCCTCGCGGACCGCATCGCGCGCGTCCGGATAAACCTGGGCGAACACCCGCCCGATCAGATCCCCCGGCTGCACGCCGGCATGCTCCAGGCCGCGCCCGCGCGATTCCACCACCCGGCCGGCCGGGTCGAGCCGGCCCGCGATCACCGGCAGGCTGCGCATGATGCTGTCGAGGAGTTGCGTCGTGCGCCGGCGTTCGTTGTCCGCGTGCACGCGTTCCGTGACGTCGACGGCGGTGAAGCCATTGAGCCGGCGGCGGTCCGAGCCGACCATCGGGAACGAATTCACCAGCCAGTGCCGGTCGCCGCTGACGCATGGCCGCGGCTCGCCGTTCGCGATGCTCTCGAAGGGATCGGCGCTGAACGTCTGCACCTGCAGCTCGGGGCGGAAATAACGGGCGAAAAGTTCGTTTTGGAAAATCGTGCGACCGTCCTCGTCGCGGATCGCCACCGCGCATGGCACGCTGCGCATGAACAGCTCGAGCTGCTCCTGGCTCTGGCGGAGCTTGGCCCGCATTTCCGCATGATGCAGCGCATAGCGGATCGCGCGCTCGAGCTGGATGTGGTCCAGCTGCGCCTTGCCGAGAAAATCGACCGCCCCCGCGCGGAGCGCCGCCTCGTCGACCTCCGGGTTGTCGTGCCCCGTGAGCAGCAGGATCGGCATCGTGCAATTCAGCGCCTGCGCCTCCTGCAGCAACTCGACGCCCGTGCCGCCGCCGAGATTGTAATCGAACAGCGCGACGTCGTGCCCCCCCCGCTGCAAGGCCGCGCGCCCGTCCTCGAAGGTGGAGGCCCACTCGAGGTCATAGGCGCCCAGGCGCGTCTGGGCGAAGACGTGCGCGAGAAAATCGAAGTCGTCCTCGCGGTCTTCGACCACGAGCACACGGATGGGTTGGAGGTTGTCCACTGGCATGGTTTCGTCTGGGCGCACTACTCCGTCCCGCTGGATCCACGCCTCGTCCGCGGCGTCTGGGATGAGTGTTTACTGCCCTCGTTTCTGGACAGTGAATAACGACCTGGGAGCCCTCCGATGAACGAATTAGGCGGTTTTCTTTGCCGGGCGCGCGAAAATTTTCCTTAAGACCCCACCGCAGCTTTACCGTCACCCCAGTTGGGGCAGGGTGGCCCACCCCGTCCGGGCCGTTCAGCCAAAATAGCGCCAGCGGGGAACATTTTCGTCCGCGCTGGATTCTCCGCGGAACTCATCCCGGGCTTTCCCTGATGCGGGTTACGGTTTGCGGCTCGATTGTGGAACGCACTCCCCGGGATTAAAGTCTCATCCATTGAATGCGGATTCCCCGCCTTCGCTTTCCCAACCACATCATGAAAAAGTTCCTCTCCCCCCTCGTCGCCGCCGCTCTGCTCGGTGGCTTTGTCGCGTTCAACGCGGCCTGCAGTTCCTCCGCCACCCGTGAGAGCACGGGCGAATACATCGACGACTCCGCCATCACCGCCAAGGTGAAGGCCGCGCTCATTCACGACGAAACCGTCAAGGCCGGCCAGGTGAACGTCGAAACCTTCAAGGGCAACGTCCAGCTGAGCGGCTATGTCGACAGCTCCGCGCAGAAAATGCGCGCCGAGGAACTCGCCCGCGGCGTGAATGGCGTGAGCCAGGTCACGAACAACATCCAGCTGAAGGCGAACAATCCCTGATCGCCTTTTCGCCGGCGGGGGGCTCGCGCCCTCCGCCGCGCGTTTTGGATCCCTTTCCATGAAACGTTCCGGCAAACCCAAAATCATCCTGCACGGCCAGGGCACGGGCGACCTCAGCGACGCCGACGTTGAGAAACGCGCGCGCGAGCTCGCGGTGATCCGCGGCCGCTCCGGCGACCAGGTCAACGAGAATGACCGCGCCGAGGCGTGGTCGGAATTGCACGGCGACTTGGTCCCGGAAACGTCCGATACCGATGGCCAGAGCGCCGGCGCCATGAGCCGAGACCCGAGCGAACCGATCGGCGTCCCCGGCCGCCAGATTCCCAACCGCGAGGGCGACGACGAAACCGCCGCCGTGGAGCGGCTCGCCTCCGAGGGCGTGGAAGAAGCCCAGCACGACCAGATGCTGGCCTCCCGCGACCAGGAACACCGGCAGGATCGCCGTTGATTTCCGCCGCATCCGCGGCCGCCCCCCGGACGCTTTTCCCCGCATGGCCTCCGCCGGTGCCTCCACTCACAAGGCCCACGCCCGTGCCGCCGCGCACCCCGAATTGGATTTCGGCACGCGCACGCTGCATATCCTGCAGCGCACGGCCAAGGCCTTCGTCGATGACAACGTCACGCGCCTCGGCGCCGCCCTCGCCTTCTATACCACGCTCGCGGTCGCGCCGCTGATGGTGCTGGCCGTCGCCGTGGCCGGCATGTTCTTCCAGGAATCGGTGGCCCGGGAACGCGTGCTCTCGGAGATCCAATATGTCGTGGGCGACCAGGCCGCCGCCGCCATCTCCAAGCTCGGCAGTCCCATCACGCACCCCGAGGGCCGCAGCGCCACGATCCTGGGAATCTTCACGCTGCTCTTCGGCGCGTTCGGCGTGTTCCACCACCTGCAGGATGCGCTCAACTCGATCTGGCGCACGAAACCGCCCGAGCTTTCGTTCCTGGAATTGGTCCGCTACCGGCTCTCCTCGCTCGCCGTTGTGCTGGCCACGGGCTTTTTGTTGCTCGTGTCGCTGATTGTCAGCGCGGTGCTGACGTGGTCCGCCTCGCAGGCGCTCGATCGCGTGTCGCTGCCGGCGATCTATCTCGAACTGAGCAACTCCGGGCTGTCGTTCGTCGCGATCACGTGCCTGTTCGCCTTGTTGTTCAAGTTGCTGCCCGACACCCGCATCGCCTGGCGGCACGTCTGGCTCGGCGCGTTGATCACCGCGGGGTTTTTTTCCGGCGGCAAAACCATCATGGGCATCTATCTCGCCCACACCCGCATCACGTCGGCCTACGGCGCGGCCGGCTCGCTGATTTCGCTCCTGCTCTGGAGCTATTACGCCGCGCAGATATTTTTCCTCGGCGCGGAGTTCACCCGCGTCACCGCGCTGAGCAACGGCGGCCGCGATTTCTCGTTCCTCTCCAACCCGGCCCAGCGCACCCGGCGCTCGCATGCAGACAAACACCGCCGGTCTCCCCGCTCCTCGTGAATTTCCCGCGACAATGGGTTTTTCCCGATCGTGGCTGTGGCTCCGGCCATCTGTCACCTAATACGTGACACTTCGCGCCTCCCCTCAGGGCGTCTGTCGCTTAATATGTGACAACCGCCTTTCGCAAGGGCGACGCCGCGCACGGCGGAAAATGAAAGACGGCGGTGACCCCGTTGGTGGTTTGTCATTTAGAGACCTGCGAAGAATCCAACTACAGGTGCCAATACCGATGGATCGAGCCCACGCGCGGCTCAGGATGGCCGGTGGCGGAGATGACGGGTGATCCGTCGATTTTGACCGAGCGGGCATTTTGCAAACACGCCCGAGACGCCCTACCCCAAACAAAAGCGCCCGGGTTCGTCCGCTGCCCCGAAGGACAGCGGACGAGCCGGGCGAGTGACCTTACTGACGCCGTGCTTGAAGCTGGGATGATAATCCTGGTCCGCCCGAAGGCGGAACCGATGGGAGGATCAGTTGCCAACCGGCACGGCAATGCTGATGTTCGTATCCACGTTGGCGGCGCGGGCGCCGGCGTTGACGCCGACGGTGCGGACGAACGTGGTCACGATCAGGTCGAGATAACGCGCGAGGATGTTGTAGGGCGTCTTCGGCACATACACGATGTCACTCGGCTCAAGCCGCACATCGGGCGCCTTGCCGGTCACGATCGCCTTGTAGTCGTAGACCGCGATCGCCGGGTCGGTGACGCTGCCGCGAACGACGGCGACATGCGACAGGTAGGCGTCCTGGATCGTGCCGCCGGCGGAGGCGATGGCGGAGATCAGCGTCGGCTGGCCGGGCACGCGGACCGCGCGGGCCTGGGCGACGGCGCCGAGGACGTAGATATCACCCGAGCGCGGCGACGGCAGATAGATCAGGTCGTCGGGCTGGAGATAAATGTTCTGCGTCATGTCACCCTTTTCGAGGAGGCGTTGAACGTTCACCGGGAGCGGATGGCCGTTGCGCACCACGAACGCCTGGCTGAGGTCGCCGCCGGAACGCGTCGGGTTCGACATCGTGACCGTGGCGCCGTTGGAGAGTTGCGCGCTGGATTGTCCCGCCGACGGCCCGCCCGCCGCCGAGATGGCGTCGAGCAGAGTCGTGGGACCGTTCAGCGGATACAACCCCGGCGCACCGAGGCGGCCGAGCACCCAGACGTGTTTGCTGCCGACTTCCTGCAGCGTGAGATTCACGTGGGGCGTCTCGCGGTAATATTCCTTGAGGGCGGTCTCGAGGGAATCGCGCGCCTGCGACAGCGTGCGGCCCCAGACGTCGATGCCGGAGAGCATCTCGTAGTAAATCTTGCCATCGGGACCGACCACGGTCTCGACGCGGGAATTGGTTTCGCCGACGACGTCGACCACGACGCGATCGCCCGGCCCGAGCGTGAACTCGGCGGAGGGCGGCTTGAGCCACGCGGTGTCAACCGCGCCGCGCGTTTCGTCCGTCACCGCCACCGGGGCGGCGGGGACGGGAGTGCTGGCAGTCTTGGTGACGCAGCCGCCAAGCAGCAGGCCACCGAGCACCAGGGCTCCGGCGCAGACCCAGCGGCCGGAGAAGGAGGAGTTTGGCGTGTTCATTGGAGGGGGACAACGGGAATGATCTTGTCGCTGGTCCAGTAGACCACGAAAGCCTGGGTGAAGGCGGAAGCGGCCTCGTCGAGGAGATCCTCAGCCTTCCACCACGGACGGTTGCTGACATAGACGATGTCGTGCGCCTCGAGCGCGACGTCGGGCGCCTTGCCGAGAAGAACGTCGGCGAGGTTGACCACGATCGGCTTCGGCTCGGTGAGCGAGCCGCGGACGACGAGCACCTTGGTGCGCCAGGCCTTGTTGGTGAAGCCGCCGCGCGTGGCGACCGCGCGCAGCGAGGTGCTGTGGTCGTTCAGGAGCGCCGGGCCGGGATGCATCACGGCGCCGAGCACGTAGACCTCGCGCTGGTCGGCGGGCGGGAAATAAAAATAATCGCCCGGCTCGACCGCGATGTTCTGCGTGAGATCGCCGGCGGCGAACAGTTTTTGGAAATCGATCTCCTTGCGCTGGCCGTTGCGGACGAGGAAGGCGTGCTGCAGGTCCGCCAGGTCCACGACGTCGCCGGAACTCGCGCCGGTTTCAAAACCGCGGGCGCGCGCCACGGCCTCGACGACCGTCATCGGCCGGTCGAGCGTGAACGAGCCCTTCTGCGCGACGAGGCCGAGCATGTGGTATTTCTTGCTGCGGAAAGCGACGGGGCTGACCATGGTCCGCGCGGAACGGCGGTATTGGCCCAGCTGCTTGTCGAGTTCGCCGCGGAGTTGATCGATGGTCAGGCCCGCCGCGACGACATCACGGGCTTCCAGAAAACTCAGCCGGCCGTCCGGCTGCACGGCGACTTCCGAGCGCGTCGCGGCGGGTTCGCCA
>JAQGON010000159.1 GCA_028293565.1 Verrucomicrobiota bacterium
TCGTTACCGTCATTATCTTCTGTGAAAAGGCTTGGGTTTCAGGCGTGAGACCAAGGTCCAATAGAACCGGGGAGCAGATGATGGTACCGTGCTCACATGTGGATCGTTCAACTTGCTCTCCGCCGGCCTTACACGTTTGTCGTCGCGTCGCTGCTGCTGCTGCTGCTGACGCCGTTTGTCCTCCTCCGCACGCCCACGGATATTTTCCCGGCCATCAACATTCCCGTGGTCAGCGTGATTTGGCAGTACACCGGCCTCACGGCCAAGGATATTGAACAGCGCATCGTCTACGGCGACGAGCGCGCCCTCACGACGACGGTCAACAATATCCAGCACATCGAGTCGACCTCGTACGACGGTTTCGGCGTCGTCAAAATTTTCTTCCAACCGGGCGTCGCTCCCGATGGCGCCGTGGCCGAGGTCACCGCCGAATCGCAGACCATCCTGAAGCAGCTTCCCCCCGGCACCACCCCGCCGCTCATCATCCAGTACAGCGCGTCCACCGTCCCGATCCTGCAGTACGGCATCAGCGGCACGTCGCTCTCCGAGCAGCAGATCTTCGATCTCACGATGAACACAATCCGCGTCGGGCTCGTCAATGTCCCCGGCGTCGGCATTCCCTTTCCCTACGGCGGCAAGCAGCGCGTGATCTCGGTGGACCTGGATCCCAAGGCGCTGGAGGCGCAGAATATTTCTCAATCGGACGTCGTCACCGCCCTCTCCACGCAGAACCTGGTGTTTCCCAGCGGCACGGCGAAGATCGGCGCCAACGAGTACCCGATCGACCTCAACACCAGCCCCCGCCTCATCGAACGCCTCAACGATCTGCCGATCAAGACCGCCGAAGGCACCGTGATTCGCGTCCGCGACGTCGCGCAGGTCCGCGACGGAAACATGCCCCAGCAAAACGTCGTGCGGCAGGACGGCGTCCGCAGCACGCTCCTGAGCGTCCTCAAGAACGGCAGCGCGTCGACGCTCCAGGTCGCCAGCGGCGTCAAGGCCGCGATGGCCGCGGTGCTGAAAACCGTCACGAGCGACCTGCACGTCAAGCAGTTCGCCGACCAGTCGGTCTTCGTCAACGCGGCGGTCAGCGGTGTCGTGCGCGAAGGGGTGATCGCGGCCACTTTGACGGCCCTGATGATCCTGCTGTTCCTCGGTTCGTGGCGGAGCACGGTCATCATCGCCGTTTCGATTCCGCTCTCCGTCCTCGCCTCCCTCGCGGTGCTCAGCGCGCTCGGGGAGACGATCAACCTGATGACGCTCGGCGGGCTCGCTCTCGCGGTCGGCATCCTGGTCGACGATGCCACGGTCACGATCGAGAATATCGAACGCCACCTGCATGCCGGCGAGACCCTCGAGAACGGCATCATGGTCGGCGCGGGGGAAATCGCGCTGCCGGCCATGGTCTCCACCATCTGCATCTGCATCGTTTTCATCCCGATGTTCTTTCTGACCGGTGTCGCCCGATACCTGTTCGCGCCTCTTGCGGAAGCGGTGGTGTTCGCGGTCCTGGCCTCCTACGCCCTGTCGCGCACGCTCGTGCCGACCCTCGTGATGTGGTTCGAGCGCCGGAACCACGCTCCCGGCGGTGGCGGCGCGCACGCTTCGGCGGCCGCCGGCAAATCGAGGACCGTGTCGCGGTGGCTGCGCCCCCTGGTAAGCTTGCAGCAGGGATTCGAGCGCGGCTTCGATCGCTTTCGCCAGCTCTACCGCGACCTCCTCGGTCGGGTGCTCGCGCATCGCCTGGCTTTCGGCGCGGGGTTCCTGGGCCTTTGCGCGGGCTCGCTGCTCCTGATCCCCTTCCTCGGTCAGGATTTCTTTCCGAGCGTCGACGCGGGAATCTTCCGGCTGCACGTGCGCGCCCATACCGGGACGCGCATCGAGGAGACCGCCGTCCTTGTCGATCGCGTCGAGGAAGCGATTCGCCGGCAAATTCCTGCGGCCGAACTCCAGGGGCTGATCGACAACATCGGGCTGCCGATCTCCGGGATTAATCTCAGCTACAACGACAGCGGCACGTCGGGACCGGCGGATGCGGACATCATTGTCTCGCTGAAGACCGGGCATCAGCCGACTCCCGGTTACATCCGGAGCCTTCGCCTGTCCCTGAACCGGGACTTTCCCGGCGCGACGTTTTATTTCCTGCCGGCGGACATTGTCAGCCAGACCATCAATTTCGGACTGCCTGCCCCCTACGATGTCCAGGTGCTCGGCCGCGATCTGGCCGGAAACCAGCAGGTCGCCGCCGCGATCGCCGCCAAGATCCGCCAGGTGCGCGGAGCCGTGGACGTGCGCGTCCAGCAGCCCTCGGATCTGCCGCGGTTTGAAGTGGCGGTCGATCGGACGAAGGCCTCGACGCTGGGGCTGACCGAGCGCGACGTCGCCGGCTCCGTGCTGCTCAATTTGAGCGGCAGCAGCCAGGTGCAGCCTGGCTACTGGCTCGATCCGCAGGTGGGCGTGCAGTACCTGCTGAATGTCCGCGTGCCGGAGTATCGGATGACTTCGCTGGCCGATCTGAACTCGATTCCCGTGAACGCCGGCGTGCCCGGCACCGGCAACGAGCAGCTGCTGGCCAATGTCGCCTCGATCACGCGGACGAGCAGCCAGCCGATCTACACGCACTACAACCTTCTCCCCGTGGTCGACGTCTTCGGCGGAGTCAGCAACCGCGACCTCGGCGGCGTGCTGCAGGACATCAAGCCGATCATCGCCGAGGCGCAGAAATCGCTGCCGCACGGAAGCTCCATCATGCTCCGCGGCCAGGCGGAGACGATGCGCTCGAGCTTCATGGGCCTGACCGTGGGGCTGGTGATGGCCATTGCGCTGATCTACCTGCTGCTGGTCGTTAATTTTCAGAGCTGGCTCGACCCGTTTGTCATTCTCACCGCCCTGGTCGGCGCGCTCGCCGGCATCGTGTGGGGACTCTTCGTCACCGCGACCACTCTCAGCGTCCCGGCAATGATGGGCGCGATCATGTGCCTCGGCGTCGCCACCGCCAACTCCGTGCTCGTGGTCACCTTCGCGCGCACGAATCTCCAGGAAGGAATGACGCCGCTGCAGGCCGCGTGGGAGGCGGGGATCGGGCGGCTGCGGCCGGTCCTCATGACGGCGCTGGCGATGATCATCGGAATGGTGCCGATGGCGCTGGGCCTCGGTGAGGGCGGCGAGCAGAACGCGCCGCTGGGCCGCGCGGTGATCGGCGGACTGCTCGTGGCCACCGTCGCGACGCTGTTCTTCGTTCCCGTGGTTTTCAGTCTTCTGCATCGCGCGACGCCGGCGCGCGCAACGCGCGAGGCGGATCGGGCCGGTCCGGGGCCGGACATCCTCCCGGCTCCAACCGGCATCTGACGATTTTCTCATGAACAACACTGATCATAATTCGAAGGGGGAACGGCTGTGGCACGGGTCTCACGACCCGTGTCGGCTTCGACCGCGGACCAGCTCCGTAACGGAGCCTCTTCGTGGAATGAGTCCTTCTTCACGGGTCGGAGACCCGTGCTACCGCCGGCATCTGACGATTTTCTCATGAACAACACTGATCATAATTCTCACGGCGAAGCGGGAGTGGCACGCGGAGCCTCTTCGTTGAATAAGTCCCCCTCTACGGGTCGGGAGACCCGTGCTACTCTCCTGGGCGGAATTCTTTTCCTCGCCGTAATCATCGGCGGTCTCCTTCTCGGCTTTCTTCCGCGCTGGCGGCAGAGCCGGGCGGCCGTCGCGGACATGAACCAGCTGGCGATCCCGACGGTCGCCGTAATCTCGCCCACACCCGGCAAACCCGGAAACGGACTGATCCTCCCCGCGGAGATCAGGCCCTGGAAGGAAGCGGCCATCTATGCCCGCGCAAACGGTTATCTCAAAAGCTGGGTGGCCGACATCGGCGGGCACGTGCAGGCCGGCCAGTTGCTGGCCGAAATCGAGACGCCTGACCTGGACCAGCAACTCGCCCAGGCCCAGGCGCAACTGGTGCTGGCCCAAGCCAACCTTCACCTCGCGGAAACGACCGATGCGCGGTGGAAGGACCTGTTGAAGACGGGCTCGGTCTCCGCCCAGGACGCCGCCGACAAGGCCGCGGCCCGCGAAACCGCCGCCGCCAGCGTCGATGCCGACCGCGCCAACATGCGCCGTCTGCAGGAGCTCGCGGCCTTTCAGCGGGTCGTCGCGCCTTTCGCCGGCACCATCACCGCCCGCGCGCTGGATGTCGGCGACCTCATCGTGGCCGGCAGCGGCGGCCGGGAGCTGTTTCATCTCGCCCAGGCCGATCAGCTGCGCGTCTACGTGCGCGTGCCGGAATCCGCCGCGCTTGGCATCGCGGCCGGGCAGACCGCGACGCTGACGTCTCCCGCCAGCCCGGGCCGATCGTTTCCCGCCAGAATCATCACCACCTCGGAAGCCATTTCCACCGTTTCCCGGACGCTGTTGACGGAGCTCGAGGTGGACAACGCGCAGCATCAGATCCTGCCCTACAGCTACGGCGAGATCACCTTGAAGGAAAACAACACGAAGCCGTTCCTCGCCCTGCCTTCGAACGCCCTGCTGTTTCGTGCGCAAGGCCTGCAGGTCGGCGTCGTCGGCGCGGACGGCGTGGTCGAACTGCGCTCGGTTCAGGTCGGCCGCGACTTCGGGCAGACCATCGAAATCCTCGGCGGCGTGACTCCGGCCGACCGCGTCATCGCCAACCCGGCCGACTCGCTCCAGAGCGGCGCCAAGGTGCGTCTCCAGGCCGTTCCCCAGACTCTCGTCGCAAAGTGATTCTGGAGCCCGACCTGCGACCGCCATCTTCGAACCCTACGACCAAGGAAAAAGAATGAACCCGAATTCGACTCTTGCAGGATTTTCACTGACAGCCCTGGCGTTGTTCGCGGGGTGCGCGGTCGGGCCGGATTACAAAAGACCCCAGGCGGCCTCCATTCCCGCCGTCTATGCGGGCGTGACCGATGGGTGGAAAGTCGCGCAGCCACAGGGACAATTGCCCAAGGGCAACTGGTGGGAGATCTTTGGCGATCCGGAACTCGACGCACTGGAAGCGCAGGCATCCGAAGCGAATCAGCAGCTCAAAGGAGCCGTGCAGCGATTTGCCGAAGCGCGCGCCGGCCTCGACGCAACGCGAGCGGGATTTTTCCCCAACCTGTCGCTTTCGGGCTCGTACGCGCGTCAGCACACGTCGGCCAACGCCCCTTCGGTCACCACCGGCCGCGCCATCGGCGCGTCGAGCACCTACGATACGTTTACGGCGCCCTTGGATCTCAGCTACGAAATCGACCTGTGGGGACGCGTCCGCCGGAGCGTGGAATCGGCGCGCGCCCAGACTGAAGCCAGCGCGGACGACGTGGAAGCCGTCAAGCTCGCGATCCAGGCCGAAGTCGCCGTCGATTATTTCACGTTGCGCGCCCTCGACTCCCAGCGGGCGGTGCTCGTTTCAAGTGTGGAGGTCTTCAGCAAGTCGTTCGACCTGACGGTGAATCGCCGGACCGGCGGCATCGCGACGGATCTCGAGGTCGCGCAGGCGGAGACCGTGCTCAAAACCACGCAGGCCCAGCTCCCCGCGGTGGCGCTGCAGCGCGCCCAATTCGAGCATGCGCTGGCGTTGCTGGCCGGGCAGCCCGCCTCCACGTTCCGGATTCCGGAGCGCGCGCTGTCCGCGGCGCCGCCGGCGATCCCGTCGGGGCTGCCGTCGGAATTGCTGGAGCGCCGGCCGGACATCTCCGCCGCCGAACGCCTGATGGCGGCAGGGAACGCCAACATCGGCGTGGCCAAGGCGGCGTTTTTTCCCTCCATTCGGCTGAGTGCCCTGGCGGGCGTCGAGAGCCTCGCGTCGGGGAGCTTGTTCAACGGATCCAGCCGTTTCTGGGCCGTCGGCCCTTCGCTGACGCTGCCTCTCTTTGAAGGCGGCAGACTTCGTGCCGGCCTGCGCTTCGCCCAAGCCGCGTACGAGGAGATGGTGGCGAACTACCGCCAGACCGTCCTCGCGGCCTTTTCGGAGGTCGAAAACAATCTCTCGGCACAGAATTTTCTCGCGAGCCAGTACGAGGCCGAAAGCGGAGCGCTGCTCGCCGCGCGCAAGCAGCTCGAGGTCGCGAACAACCGGTACCGCGACGGACTCATCACGTACCTGGAAGTGGCGACGGCCGAGAGCACGGCGTTGAACATCGAATTCACGGCCGCGCAGCTGCGCGGCCAGCAGCTCGTGGCCGCGGTGACGCTGGTAAAATCGCTCGGCGGGGGATGGCGCGAAACCCCGACGGAAATTCCAAACCGTTTTTACAGAAGGTAACGGAGGCAACGAAGAGCCGTCCGTATCCAGCGTCGAGGTTGCAAGCAGTGACGGACCGGGAGGGGGTTCGGAATTCAAAACCGGAAAATGGCGCTTTGCCTGCAAACCTCGACGCTTCCCACGGACGGCTCTTTGTTAACTCCGTTTCCTTCTGTGAAAAGGATCGGGGTTCGGGATGGGACCAAGGTCCAATGGAATTGCGGGAGGTGGTAACGTATCCACGTAGGCGTTGCCAGCAGCGGCCGACCAGCAGAGGGGATCGGAATTCAAAACCGAAAAATCACGCTTTGCTTGCAAACCTCGACGCCTTCCACGGACGGCCCTTCGTTAACTCCGTTCCCTTCTGTAAAAATGCTCGGGGTTCGGGATGGGACCAAGGTCCAATGGAATTGCGGGGCTCGCGATGGTACTTTCTCGCCGTGGAAACAATCGCAATGAAAACAAAACAACTGGGAAATTCGGATCTGTTCATCACGCCTGTCGGCTTTGGATCCTGGGCCATCGGCGGCGCCGGATGGCAGTTTGGCTGGGGAAAACAAAACGACGACGCCTCCGTCGCCGCCATTCACCGCGCGCTGGAGCGGGGCATCAACTGGATCGACACCGCGGCGGTCTACGGCCTCGGCCACTCGGAGGAAATCGTGTCCCGCGCCCTCGCGGACTGGCCGGGACCGCGGCCTTATGTCTTCACCAAATGCGGACTGCGCTGGGATGCCCAGGGCCGGACGCGCCGCGATTTGAGCGCCGCCTCCATCCGCCAGGAATGCGAGGACAGCCTGCGCCGGCTCGGCGTGGACGGGATCGACCTCTATCAAATCCACTGGCCGGTGGAGACCCTGAAGGATGTCGAGGAAGGATGGAGCACGATGGCCCAACTGCAGTGGGAAGGTAAGGTGCGGTGGATCGGAGTCTCGAATTTCAACGTGGAACAGATGACGCGAGCCCAGGCCATTGCTCCGATCACGTCGCTGCAGCCGCCCTTCTCGCTGGTGCATCCCGAAGTGGAGGCGGAGATCCTGCCCTACTGCGGACGCGAGGGTATCGGCACGATCGTCTATTCGCCGATGGCGTCGGGCCTGTTGACCGGCGCCATGACGCGGGAGCGCATTTCCCGGCTGCCGGAAGACGACTGGCGCAAGCATCATCCCGATTTCAACGAACCGAAATTATCGGCCCACCTCGCATTGGTGGAGCGCCTGCGCGACATCGGCAAACGCCACGGCTGTTCGGCCGGCGCCGTCGCGGTGGCCTGGACGCTGCAGCATCCAGGGGTGACCGCCGCGATCGTCGGCGCGCGCCGCCCGGAACAGGTCGACGACATCGCCGCCGCGGCCGCGCTTCACCTCACGCCAACCGACCTCGACGAAATCGAAACGATCGCCGAACTCTCGCAGTAGCGCCGGTCCGCCTGCCGCTCATCAACCAAAGGAGAATAAAATGAAAATCGGTTTTATCGGATTAGGCATTATGGGCAGCCGCATGGCGGGGAACCTCCAAAAACGCGGCCATTCCCTCATCGTCCACAATCGAACCCGGGAAAAGGCGGAACCGTTGCTGTCGCATGGCGCGATCTGGGCCGACTCGCCCGCGGAAGCGGCCGCGCAGGCGGAAATCATCTTCACGATGCTGGCTCCCACGCACGCCGTCGCGGAAGCGGCGCTGGGCAAGGAGGGATTCCTTCCCGGCTTCGAGCCGGGACGCCTGTGGGTGGACTGCAGCACGGTGGATCCGTCATTCTCGCGGGAGATGGCCGAAGCCGCGCGAGCGCATGGCATCCGTTTCCTTGGCGCCCCGGTGACGGGTTCCAGGAGCCAGGCCGCGCTCGCCACGCTGGTGTTTTGGGTCGGGGGCGCCGCCGAGGATCTGGAATCGTGCCGGCCCTTGCTGGAATGCATGGGAAACCGGGTCGCCCACGTCGGCGGACCCGGCATGGGGGCCGCGCTCAAGATCGTGATCAACCAATTGCTCGGCACCGGCATGGCCGCGTTTGCCGAAGGGTTGGTCCTGGGCGAGTCGCTCGGCCTGTCCCGATCGGTGCTGATGGGCGCGCTTCTCGGCGGACCCGCGGTGGCTCCCTTCCTCACGTTCAAGCGCGAGCGCATTGAAACCGGAAATTACGGACCAGCCGATTTCCCGCTGCGCTGGCTGCAGAAAGATCTACACCTCGCCGCATTGAGCGCCTACGATTCCGGCGCAGCCATGCCTTTGACGAATGTGGCGAAGGAAATCTACCAGCTGGCCATCCAGGAAGGCCACGCCGACGACGATTTTTCCGCCATCTACGATTACCTCGCGCGCAACGCCGGCGCGAAGCGGCCGCTCTCCGAGCCCGTCGAGCAGCCCGCTTGAACACTCGCCTCAAGCACCGAACAATTCACGGGCTCCAAATGAGTTGAACGCAAAGAGCGCAAAGGGCCCGAAGAGACGGGAGCCCTTTGCAATCTTCGTGGAAAGAATCGGGTGACCGAGCGACCGGCGGTTAATCGCGCACGATCTCGATCGGCAGCACAAAGATTCGGGTGAGGTCGCCGTTGTTTTCCGGCGACGGTTTGGCGCTTCGGTCGTACACGAGCAGCAGGCGATTCGGCGCGACCTCGACGATTTCGGTGTAAGATGACGTCTGCCACGCCGGCGCCGCCACCACCCCGTCGGGCGAGGGCTTGGGTTGATACGTTCCGATGCGATAGGTCGGGTCCGGCGCCCAGCGATTGTGGATGTCCACGATGTCGATGTCCTGCCACTTTTCCGCACGTGCATCCGTCGAGAGCCACAACCGGATGCCGGGACGTCCCGTCGAAAGGGCAATGGTGCCGTTCGCGGTCCGCAACAGGCTCGGCTCGACGCTGAACGCGGGAATCGCCTCGGCCGCGCTCCACGTCCGGCCCTGGTCGTGGCTGTAGGCCCGCCGCAGGTTCCACCCGCGCCCGCCGCCGACGCGGAAAACCGTCATCAGGTCGCCGTCGGCGAGTTGGATCATGCTGATCTCGTTCGGCCCCTCCGCCTCCGGCGGCAGGCCGGTGGCGTCCGCAACCGTCGAGAGATAGCGCCATGTCCGGCCCTGGTCTTCGGACGCGAGGATCACGTTCCGGTACTGGGTGTCGCCCTGCTTCAAACAGTAGCCAGTGGCGAGCAGCCGTCCGCCGACCTGCACCGCGTTGCCGTCGAAGCACAGCGGCACATAGCTGATCCGCGGCGCAATTCCCTGCACGAGTTCAGGCCCAAAAAAACCGTAGCCCGTCGGCCGGGCCAGGTCCCAGGGCCAGTCCACGACCTTCACTCCGTGCGGCTCGAGCACGGCGCGACCGCCGCCGAGCTCCAGCCGCGTGTAGGTCGCGTCAAAATTTCGCGTCTCGCCCGGCGACGTGGCGTAGAGGTAAGCCGGAATCCCCAGCAGCGAGGAATCCGCGACCGGCGTGTAAATCATGGCCTGGTGCTCCGCGACAAAGTCCAGGCGCCGACTCCACGTCTTGCCGCCGTCCTTGGAGAGCTGGAGGCCGCTGAAGTTGCGCGGATTGTCGTTGTAGTCCGACACGAGGGAATAGGAGACCAGGATCTCGCCGGAGGGAAACCGCGCCATTGACGGGACCGGATGATTCATCACCCAGCGATGATTCGGGCCTTCCTCCCACGCCAGCTGCGCGGCGACCTGGATCGGTTCGCCGATGCGCACGCGCAGGCCGGCGAGCTTCACTTCGGTCACCGCCGCAGCGGCGGCAGTCGTCAACGCGGACAGCGCCAGTCCGGCGGCCAGCGCGAGCAGCGGAAGCCCGCGGAGAATTCGTGTCGGATTTGTTTTCATGAGCGAAAGATTCCGGTCAGCGGGTGACCTTGAGAAAGGTGCCGTAAATCGAGTTCACCGCGGTGGGCGCCTTGTCGGGGTTCAGGCCCCAGCCTTCGACAAACGGAAGATGATCGTAGACGATCAGCAGCTTGCCGGGCTCGACCTCGACCATCCCCGTGTAGCAGGTGCTTTTCTGCCGGGCATAGGGCTTGTCCGGAATGTTCACTTCGTCCGATTTGGCCACTTGGGTTGGAGTGCTCCAGGTCGAGCCGCCGTCGGCGCTGAAGCGCACGGCCACGGGTTCGGGCCGTCCGGTGCAAAAGGCCAGCAGGCCGCTTTTCATCACCATGAGCGCCGGCTCGACGCCGTGGAATCCGAGCGACGCGGGCTTGCTCCATGTCCGGCCGTCGTCCTCCGACCAGGATTTGTACATCACGTTATTGCTGCCGCGACGCATGACGACCAGCAGCCGGCCATCGGGCAGCCGCACCATCCGCGGCTCGCCAAAGCCCTCCGCTTTTTTCTCCCCCTCGCGCGCGAGCGCGGCCCTGGCCTCCTCATCGCCGGCGATCGTGCTGAGGTACTGCCAGTTTTTTCCCGCCCGGTCCGCCTTGACGACGATGGTCCGGAAAAATTCATCCCCTTCCAGCTTGCCGTACATCGTCGTGAGCCATCCGCCGTCACGGGACGCGGAGGTCGTGCCGCTGAAGAGGATCAAGGCCGCCTCCTTGATCTTTCCCAGGCCGAGAGTGCCGCTGTCATGGATGGTGCCGTCCATTTTCCGCCGGACCGCCGGCTGGGGAAGATGGATCTGCACGTCGCGGCTCAACAAAATCGTGTTCCCCCCGGCGCTCAACCGGGCGGAGCTCGCCTGCAGGTTCCGGTAATCGTCGCCCGGCCCCGGCAGCGGGTAACCGGCCACAATCTCCAGGCTGCCGTCGGGCAGCGACGGATCGCGGGTATAGGAGGCCTCGCGGTAGAGCATGCCGCCGGTGTTGCGCATGCCCCAGGTCCTGCCGCCGTCCTTCGAGATCACATAGCCCCAGAAGTTTCCCTCCACGTCGTCCGTGTCGGCGTCGAGACTGAAGTCGCAGATCAGTTCTCCCGTCGAGAGCATCTGCAGCGAGGGAAAATAGCCGTACTTGTGGCTTTCGTGGACCGTCACCGTGTCGAGGACCTCCACCGCAGGTCCCGCCCGACCCGCCATGGGAATGGCGAGCAAAAGCCCGAGCAGCGGAACGATTCCGGGCCGGGCAGCCTTGGTTGTTTTCATCATCATAAATTTTCGGCGCGGTCAGGACCGACTGCGGCGCCATGTGTCACAAGATCCGGAGTTTGACATAGCGGATGCCGTGGCCGGAGGGCTGCAGCGCCCAGAGGGTGATCAGGAGCGTCCCGTCCGAGAGCGGAGTGACCGAGGGCTCGCCGAAGGCGAAACTGGTCCAGTCCTTGAAATCCGCCGTCGCATTCCCGCGCGTCGCGACCTCCGCCGCCCAGATCCGCTGGTTGGCGAGAAGGCCGAAGTCGGACTCGGTGGGCCGCGCAACCGCGAGCCACACGCCGATGTCCCCCTGTTTGCGCTGATTGTAGACGAACAGGGCGCGACCGTCCGGCAGCGGCGCGAGGGCCGTGGACTGTCCGAGCGTCCCGGTCGATCCGGTCGGTCCCCACGTCGCGCCCCCATCCTGGGAGATCGCATATTTGTTCATTTGAGGAGTGTCGCCCAGAATGTGCCAGCCCGTGCCGAGCAGCCGTCCATCCGAGAGCTCCACGACCCAGGACTCGGCGCCGACCGAGTTGACGTCCGAGAAACGCAGCATGGTGCTGTGCTGCCAGGACCGGCCGTTGTTCCGGCTGACGAGGCAGATCACCTGGTTCTGCTGCACCCGCAACGCGGGATCGAACGTGTTGTACGGCGCATAGCAGCAGACCATGTGTCCTGCCCGCGTGAGGCACATCGCTCCCGCGGCTTCGGCGCTGCCGGCGATCGGCATGGGGATGACCGAGAACGGGGACCACGTGTGCCCGCTGTTGCCCGACCGGGCCCACACCAGCTCGTTTTGCTTCAGGCCCTTGGTGGCGTCGGACCACGCGAGTTCGCCCGGATGATCGATGGGCGTCCGCATGCCGAAGAAATGGAAATCGCCGGAGGGCGCCGCGCTGATCGACCCGAAGATCGAGAAGCGATCCTGGATTTCCGGCCAGAGCGGCTGGGCCTCCGACCAGGAGAGGCCGCCGTCGCCGGAGCGCGCGATCATCGGCTTGAAGTCATTGCCGCCCGACACGGACTGGGCGACGAACGTGCAGACGACTTCGCCGTTGCGCGCCTGCACGCAGCGCGACCCGGCCGCGATGCTGGTCGGGCCGCCGGGAGTGCGCTGCGAGACGAACCCTTCGGAGATGATTTCGTAGTTCATGAGGAGGCGCCACGCGACGCGGGATTCTTCGAGCCCTGCCCGGGCAGCAGCTCGGGCGTGTTTTTCCGGCACCATGCGAGGACCTGCTTGACGTGCCGCTGGCTGCCACTGCGGTACGGCGACTGGCAGCGTAGGCCGACGTCGCCGCCGCCCGCCACGCGCTGGATGCGATCGACTGCGGAATCCCACAGGCCTTCGTCCTTCACCATCGGAACCAGCGCCTCGTAGAGGAAACGCCGGATCGAGGCGGCCAGCGGCGCGGCCTCGCGCATCCGTCCGGCGGCGCAGAGTTCATAAAGTTCGACGACCTTGCGCGCGTTGAACCCGGTGATGGAGCAATATCCGCCGCGTCCGCCCGCGGGGATTCGCTCGTGGAAATCCTCCCCGCCGAAGATGGCGATGTCCGGGGCGGCGCGGAGCATCGCCCTCACCTGTTTCAAATCGCTGCCGGTGTCCTTCGTCCCGATGAAGGTCGGGACGGCCGCGGCGATCTCGCCGAGCAGCGCCGGCGTCAGTTTCCGCTTCGAGCGGCTGGTGAGATAGAGGATGATCGGCGTCGCGCCGGCCTCGGCCGCAATTTCCTTCACGAAGCGCTTCACCTCGTCGTCCTTCAGCTCGAGCCAGAACGGCAGCGCGATCTGGATGGCGTCGGCGCCGGCCTTCAGGGCGACGCGAATGCGCTGGTTCGCGGTGCGGGTGCTCAGCGCCGTGGCGCCGATCTGGATCGGCAGGCCGACGTCGTGTGCCTGCTCGCACGCGATCCGGGTGATGCGCTCGTAGGTCGCATCGTCCTGGGCATAGTACTCGCCCGTGGTGCCGCCCGTGTAGACTCCGTGAACGCCGGTTCCCCCGTAGGAACGGACCTCGCGCTCGAACCGGCGCGGATCCAGTTCATCGCGATCGGTCCAGGGGACGATCAGGGCACTCCAGACACCGTGAAGGTTCTGGCGGGTGAGTTTTTTGATTTTGGCGGGCATGGGAGAGTCGATTCGGAATTTGGGAGAACCGGGTCAGGCGGGCTGGGCGCGGTCGGCGTCGGTCAGGTCCTCGGGACGCGGACGCGGGTGCGAGGGCAGTTTGACGATCACCATGACCGTCGTGAAAACCAGGATGGCCAGGGCGACCCAGAAACTGGTCCGCAGGCTCCACGTGTCAGAAATCCAGCCGTACATCACCGGCGCGAATCCCACGAGGCTCGAGAGCAGGGTCAGAAACGCGATGTTGCGGCGGACCTGCGACGTCGGTGAGCACTGCACGGGATAGTTCATGTAATACACCCCGAACAGTTCGCCGGCGCCGTTGATGCCGAACGCCAGGAGGAACCAGTAGCCCGGCACGAAGAGCACCCACAGCACGCCCGCGATCTGCAGGCCGGCGGTCACAAGGAGGGAGGCCTTGGGATTGGTCTTCGTGAGCAGCCAGCCCAGGAAGAATCCCGCGAGGATCTTGAAGAAGAACCGCAGCGTCAGTTCATATCCGACCAGGTCCTCCGACATCCGGCCGACGGCCTCGTAGGTGAAGAGACTCATGTTCGTCTGCACCAGGTTGCCGCAGTACATGAGGAGGTAGGCAAGGCTCGCGATCAGCAGGACGCGGTAACGGAGGAAGGCTTTGAATCCGCCGACAATCGCCGTGCTGAAACTCTCCCGCTGGACATCCACGCTCGGGACCGGAATCCGGTAGAGCCGAACCAGAAAAGCGGCCAGTCCGGTGCAGGCGGCGCTCATGGCGAAGAGGAGCGCGTAGTTGCGCGGATACGGGACGCCCAGCCACGAAGGCGGAGTCCAGCCAAAGACTTTTCCCTCCAGCAAAAGCTGCGCGCCCAGCGAGCCGACGACGGCAAATGCGGGGCCCCAGCCGAAGGCGAGGCCGAGCGCCTTGCCGCGGAGCCGCGCGGAGACCCCGCGGTTCAACGCCTCCCAACCCATGATGTTGATCACGCCGTTGGCGGCGCCGAGGACGCCGGCGTGCACCACGAGCGCGGCCACGATCAATCCGCCCGAAGGCTGCGCGAGGAGCGTGGCCGCCAACGCGATGCCCATCAGGGCCGACAGGCTGTAGGACAGACCCATCATCATCTTGAATTGGCGGGCAGCCGGGTACAGCCAGGTCACCACCAGCGGGACCCACGCCATGCCGAGAAAGACGGTGCTGGGAAGATTCGCGACCACGTCCGACGTATGCAGACGCTTGCAAAGCCCGGCTTGCACGAAACCCACATAAAGCGCCGGCGCCGCAAGGTAGGTCAGCGAAATCTGCGCCGCGTAGATCCGGCAGTTGCGGATCTGGAGCCGGAGTTCCAGCGGGCAATCGCCCGACCCGGTCCCGGCGGCGGCCTCGGTCCCTTTGGGCGAGTCACCCATTTCGGGAGAACGGCCGGCGGGCCAGGTGCGAATCCAGCCTGAAGAATTTCAGCGCGTTTTCGCGCAGGATGAGGCGCTTGGCTTTGGCCGGAATTTCCGCGGCTTCGATCCGCGTGCGCTGCATCGCCACGTGATAGAGCGGCGTGTCGCTGCCGAACAGCAGCCGCTCGGCGCCGATTTCCTTCACCGCCCATTCCACCAATCCCGGCAGAATGCTGCGCGAGCTGGAGGTATCGACCCAAAGGTTGCCGTGCTTCGCGGCCTGGATCGCGCGAACCTGCAGGTCGGGCCGCCCGTTGCCGCCCGCGCCATTGCCCAAGTGCGCCAGCAGCATGCGAACCGCTGGATAGCGATTGGCGAAAGGGACGAAATCCGCCGGCAGGCTGTTGGGACAGCCGCTGTGCGTCATCACCGGCGCGTCCACCTCTTCGAAGAATTTGAACAACGCGTCGCCGTGATCGGAGATGCGATAGCAATGCTCCTCCGGGTGAATCTTGATTCCGACGCACCACTTCGTCTTGAGCATGCTCCTCGCCTGATCGTACGTCTTCGGCTGGAGCGGATTGACGATCACATACTGGAGCAGCCCCGCCACGGACGGGATCACGCGAAAGGCTTCATTGTTGCCCGCCACCACGTCCGTGTCGGTCCCGCGCGGCATCAGGCCCGAGAGCGGGGAGACGACGGTCCACCCCACTCCGCAGGCCTTGGCCCGCGCGGTGACGTCCTTCGCCGAGGCGCTCATGAACTGGCACACCAGTTTGTTGCTGCGTTCGATGGCCGTGCTCGGCGGATAAACCCCGTAGTGACCATGGACGTCAATTGCGTTAATGTCGGTGTTACTCATTTGTAATTAGTTAATTACGAACCATTATCAGGCGGAGGCGACGCGGCGGGCCCGGACGTAATATTCAAATATATTCAAATATTCGTACGCGAGCACAATTTGCTTTCACCGCGCCGAATAGCCGCCGTCCACTGCGAGCGTGGAACCCGTGATGTAGCTCGCGGCATCGCTGAGCAGGAAGACGACTGCGCCGCTGACCTCCGCGGGTTCGGCCATGCGGCCGAGCGCCGTCATCTTGCCGTACCGGGCCACAAATTCGGCGGGATCAGGATGCAGCTCGTCCGTGATCCCGCCTGGGGCGACCGTGTTGGCGCGCACGCCCTTCGGGCCGTAGTGCGCGGCCATGAACCGGGTCAGGTTCGTCATGCCGGCCTTGTGGAAAAAATAATCGGGCGCGGATTTCATCGTCGTTCCTTCATAGAGCCAGGGGTTCGGTCCGCCGATGCCGTGGATCGAGGAGATGCTGACGATGCTGCCGCTGCCCCGCGCGGCCATGGCATCGCCGAACGCCCGCACGGTGGCGAAATACCCGGTTGCATTGGTCGCCATCGATTGCTGCCAGCGGGCAATGTCGTCGTTCCATCCGCCGCGCATCGGATAATTCATGGCGTTGTAGACCAACCCGTCGATGCGCTGATGCTCCGCCAGCACGCGGTCGCGCAGGCCGAGAACGTCCGGCTCCGAATCGGGAGTGCATTCTTCCCCGTGCACATCGAAGCCCCGAGCTCTTTCCGCCACTGCGATCGCCTCCGCCTTCGCGCGCTGTCGCGAGGTGATCACCACGGTTGCCCCCGCGTTCGCGAGGGCTGTCACCAAAGCCGGCCCGAGCAGCCCCGGCCCGCCGATTTGCACGATGACTTTTCCCGTCAGGGAAAATTGCGGGACAGGGTTAATCACGCGCGGAAGCTTATGGGTGGTTCAACATTGCGCTCACCGCCGGCAGCGATCGGCCAGCTGGGAGACGCGATCCGTGCCTACCGCTCCCAAATCACGGCCTTCGTGAAGGCGCCGGCCGGGGCGTTGCCCACCATCTGGAAGCGACCCTCGGTGCCGTAGACGATGTAGTAAATCGTGACCAGCTTGCCGTCCTTCCGCTCGACCGTAACCGGATAACCGAGGTCGCCATGGTCACCATCCCACGCCAGAATGTAGCGGTTGTTCCGGTCCCACGTGCGGCCTTGATCCCGGCTGATCATCGCCTGGACGCCGTAGGGTTTGTTGCGCTCGCCGAACGAGAGCAGGATGTCGCCGTTGCGCAGCTGCAGGAGATCGGCCGGGTGTTCCTGGTTGCGGGTGAGAGACTCCGGGGCGGACCAATGGTAACCATTGTCGCTGGAAAATGTGACGTCCAGCTGCGCGCCTTTTTCCGAGCTGCGGATCGCGGCCATCAGGCGTCCGTCCGCCAGGCGCATCGCGCACACTTCATTGTATTGCCGCGCAATGATGCTGGGATCGCCCCAGGTTTGGCCCTGGTCCTTCGAGCGGACGACCAGGCAGAAATCGCCGCGCTGCGCTTCCGGCTTCGCGTCGGCGAGCCGACGAAGTCTCCGCGTGACGTCATCCTTGTCGTCCGCCGGCGAACCCCGCAGCGTCACCGGCAGATAACCGGCGAACAATGTCATCAGCAGCGTGCCGTCCGGCATTTCGATGATCCTGCCGAAGGGATAGGCCCAGGTGTACGGCGCGATATTGACCTTGGCCGGAGGCTGCCACGTCTGGCCGCGGTCCTTCGAGCGCAGCGCGTAGGTTTCGGCGCGCCAGTCCTCGAAGGAATATTTCTCGCCCTTCCACGAATAGGAAACCGCGCCGTAAATCACGGTGCCGTCCTTCAGCTGCGTGCTCGCATCCATGCTGTCGTCGGCATCGGGCAAATCGAAACCCGTGGTCGGCTCGGACCAGGTGACCCCGCCATCCTTCGAGCGGGAGACCGAGGCCTTGCCGCCCTTGCCGACGTGCCCGGCGCCGGTCTTGAACGTCGCGAGCATCTCGCCGTCGTCGAGCAGCAGAAGCCGCGGAAAATAGGCGCCTGGCGCCACGGTCACTCTTTGGCTCGGCACGCCCCTCAAGGCATAAACCTCGGGAAGATTTTCTCCCCGCGAGATGCCGGCAATGACGAAACCCGCGGCCAGCAGGACCGCGCTCCGTAGATGATTTTCAGACATGATGGTTTTGGCTGTTTTTCCCGCCGCGGTGAAATGCGGGGCGCGTTAGTTTGATTTTCTGGGAATCTCGTTGCGGAACTTCGAGGTCACGGCACGTGCTGGTAATGCTGTTCAAACAGGCTGCGACAGACGGCCGACTCTTCCTTGCTGAGCCCAAGGTACGGCGGAAGCACGCGGTTGGAGAATTTCGGATTTCTCAACCAGAGGAAGGTCTTGTCGTAGCTGCCGTCGATCATGGCCCGCTGGCAATGGCCGAAGAGCACCTTGTCCACTTCGTTCAGCAGAATGTGGATGCGAAAGAGCGTGTCCTTGTCGCGCCGCCCGCCGGCCTCGAAAAATTCCCAGGTCGTCTTCGGAAACAGCGCATCGTAGCTGCACAGCAGCGAGCACTCGCCGAGCAGCGAGCCGAACGCAAAGCCGCCCTCGAGGAAGAAATGCTGCAGCTCTCCCGCATGCTTCATCAGGTCGGCCACGCGCGCGTAGTCGCTCGTGCTGTTCTTGGTCGCCACGAGGTTGGGGACCTCCTTCATGATCTGCCGGTATTGCGGCCCCGTGATGATATGCTTCGTCCGCGGCAGATTGTAATGGAGGAAGCGGCAGTCGGGAAAGGTCCCGCAGACCGTTTCGAAAAAGAGCATCATCTCCGGCAGGCTCAGCGCCCCCCACGAGGGAAGTGAGATCTGGAACATCCGGATGCCCTGGTCGCGCGCCCACGCGATGCGCTCGATGACCTGACCCATCGAAAGCGAGATGACACCAATCTGCGGGTCCAGACCGGGCTTCACCGCCAGACGCGCAAAGTGGCCCACGATCTCCTTGAACTGGGTGTCCGTCAGGGCATAGCCCTCGCCGGCCGTGCCCATCAAATAGAGATTCCTGTAGCCGCCGTTGATGGCGTCCTGGACGTGTTGCTCGAAGACGCCGACGTCCAGCTTGAACTGGTCGGTCCAAGGAAGCATGCAGGCGGCGAGATTGGCGCGGGGATAGCGGGTCTGGATGGGCACGGGATTTTGGGAAAAGAGGAGCTGATCGGGATTAGCTTAAGCCGGGACTTTTGATGCGAAGGATTCTTGCGGCCGTTCCGCCCATCAGTTTCGCCATGTCCGCGGGCGAGAGAAGATCCTGACAATAATTCTCGATGTAGCGGCGCGACTGGCGGTAGGTGCAAAAACGATTCTGGAACGGCATGTCCGTGCCCCAGAGCAGCCGGTCGGGGCCGATCTGGCGGATCATGCCCTCGAGCGCGGGACGACATTCGACGAACGGGTAATCGAAGAGGTCTCCCAGCCTGAACGGAAAGCCGACCTCGATGCAGAGGGTCGAATCGGAAAATGGCTCCCACATGTCCTTGGGCAGCACGAGCCGCCCGCCCTCGAGAAAGTCGCGCCACGGATATCCGTGCGTCACGCTCACGACCGCCCGCGGGTACCGGTCCATCCACTCGCGTAGCACCCGGAGCTCCTGGAGAAACCCCTCCCGCGGATCGCTCGAGCCCGGACTGGCGCCGAGGGTGAAAAAGAATGGAACGCCCAGCTGCGTCGCGGCGTCCCAGAAAGGCCGCCACGACGGTTCCGTGAAACGGCGGGCGCCGGCGATGCGATAGGCGTATTCCGGGATTATCTTCACCGCATGGAGCCCGTGAATCGCGATCGCGTCCCGCGCCTGCTTGATCGCCGCGTCAGGACTGCCGGGGATCAGCCATTCGTCCACCGGCGCCATCGCCTTGAGCCGTCCCGGATAGGCCCGCACGCACGAGGCGAGATAGCCGAGATCCTTGGAGAGCGTCGCGTCGGTATGAAGCAGCGCCCAGTCGACGTCCGCATGATCCATCTCGGCGATCAGCGCTCCCGGGCCGAACTCGATGACGTTGGGCGGCAGCTGCTGTTTCGTGTAATCCTGGCCGTCGACCGTCCAGACGAAGCGTTTGGTCGAGTGATCCACCCGGAAATTTCGCTCGCGGGACACCCGCAGCGGATCGTCCGGCGTCGGATCGAGCAGGAGGCGCGCATCTCCCGGCGCGCGGTCGCGGACGCGGAACGCGGGTTGATGATGGAGCGCGTATTGCCGCTGCCAGAATTCCAGATGGGCTTCCACCGATTCATGCCCCGCGGGAGTATCCGGCGCGGTGAAGCAGTACGCGTGGCTGTCGACGATCATGAGAAGGAATCGAGTCGATGAGTCGCAGCGGCGCGCCCGCTCAACGGTGCGCGAGGCGGAACGAATCCATGACGATCGACTGGTCGATCTTGCCGTAGGCGTCGTCGGAGCCGATGTGACCGACCACCAGGATCTGGCCATCGTCGGTCTGGACAGCGTGGGGATAATAGGCTGAGCCCGGAAGATCGAGCCGGTGCCATGACGCGCCGGCGTCGTCGGTCCAGTGGATTCCCGTGGTGGCGAGATGCAGAATCGGGCCTTCCTTCGTCGCGAGCAACTCGGGGTGTCCGCTGTGCGGGAAAGGCGCGGGGCCCACCGTTGTCGGCACCCACGTTGCACCCTGCTTTTTCAGAACGCCCTGCCAGCGCACTTCCCGCTGCGGCTTGGCTCCCGACGGATCAGGCAGCCGAAAGACGCAGAGTAGGTCGCCGTTCGGCAGTTCGGCCAGGTCAAACTCCTCACCGCCCCAGTTGTGGCGGTTTGCCTCGGGCACGACCGCGATCGGGGCGGACCACGTGTGGCCTTCGTCGGACGAAACCACCAGCATCGGCTCGATATACTTGGCCATTGCCTCGCGGTTGATGCTACCCGCCGGCACATTAGCGATTCCGCCCAAGGAAATCAACCGACCGTCGCGCAAGACGCGCAAGCGCTTCGGCAAAGTGATGCATTTTTTGGGATCCAGCATCACTTCAGGAGGACCCCACGTCAGCGTTCCGTCATGGGAGCGTTCGATGAAACCCGTCTGCGGCTTTTCCGGGTTGTAGGGCAGATAGTGCCCCCACACCGCCCGCAACACGGTGCCGTCAGAGAGCGCCACTTCCGGTTCGCCCGTGATCCCGTTCATATTCGATTTGAACGAATCCGCGCTCACCTTCTCCCAGGTTGCGCCGGCGTCCTTCGACTTCAGGTGGACATTCCGCATCTCCAATCCGGTCATGTCGTAACCCGGCAGGCCCGGCGGCGGCCAATCAAGGCGGCGCTGGATTTCAACTGGCGCGAGCGCGCGGCCCTCGACCGGGCCGGTGGCCTGGGTGAAGCTGACCATGACGCTTCCGTCGGGCATCTTCCAGGCTCCCACCCAGCTCGTGAATCCGGGCGTTTGGGGGGAATGGTAGATCACACGATGCTCATAATTCTTCGCGACGAAGCTCTCTTCGCCAGCGGCCGCGGCCCGGACGGCCGGGACCGGCAAATTCAGAAGGGCCAAGGTGGCGGCGCAGCTCAAGGAGATGCGCGGAGAGAACAGGTGCGTTTTCATCATGCTTAAGTCTGGGGGCGGCTGGGAAACCGGTGGGATGGGAAACGTCGGAATCTGGAGCAGCGATCCGCTCCTCAAAGCCTGCGCCGAGCCGACCTGAAATCGTATATGCAAATATATTTTACACGGATCAAGTAAATTATTCGGGGAAAAGCTCCTCAGTCGCGGCGGGCGATAAGGAGTGCGCCGGCACATATTAGCCGAACTTCAAATCCGTCGACGCGATAACAGGAGATGCCGACGAGCTGAATAGCTTAAGACTTTTGTATATAATGCTATACACTACAATCTGTGTTTTTCACAATATGACAATCGGACCTTTGAACTTGGAGATTAATGGCCCGGGAGATGCTTCCCGTGAAGCTCGAAGCACTTGAGTGATTGACACAATATTCTTAGATATATCTGCATATCCACGAGCAGTGTTTTTCTCCGGCATCCAACAACCCACCACCAAATGAGCATCCACTCCACGGCCTGCCTTTCATTCGCAAGGCGGCTTCTGATCAGTTGCGCGGCTATGCTGACCGCTTCCGCCCTGGCCCAAACCACCACCACTACCACCACGACCTCGACCACCTCCACGAAGGCGGATGACGACAAGATCACCCATCTGACCGCCTTCGAGGTCAAGGATACCCAGGACACCGGTTACACGGCGAAGAACGCCATCTCGGGCAGCAAGACTTCCCAGCCCTTGGAAAACCTCGCGGGCGCCTACTCGGTCGTGACGCGCGACTTGCTCGACGATTTGGGCGCAATTCAAAACGCCCCTGAAGGCGTGCGCTATGTGGTTCCGGGCGTCACACCTTTCGTCAAGGGCGACCAGTATATGATCCGCGGCCGCCGCAGCGGCGGGACCGCCGACGACGGCGTGCCTTCGGTCATCTTTTTCGCCGACAGCGTGGGCATCGACTCAATCGAAGTGATGAAGGGACCGCAGGCGGTGCTTTACGGACAGCAGGCCGGCATCTTCGGTAACGTCCTCCGCGTTTCCAAGAAGCCCCTTCCGATCTTTCGCGGCAGCGTGACGGGGTATTATGGTTCCGACGAATTCAAGCGGATGGAAGTCGACGTGACGGGCCCGCTCACCCACGGATTTTCCTATCGCGTCATCGGTGCCTACCAGAAGGCGGGCGGCTATCTGAAGAACAGCTTCGACAACCGCGAAGTGGGCATGGCCACGCTTCAGTGGAAAGGGCCGACCACCACCGTGCGCCTGCGTTTCGAACACCAGGACCTCCAGCAGCGCGGCGACAACATCCAGCTCGGCACCACCGGGCAGGTGTTCAATGTCTTCGAGGGCGCCGGACGGAATGAGGGCTTCTTTCCCAAATGGGGCCACTACGAGGATATCGGCAATATCACCCGCCTCAATGTGATCCAGGACTTCGGCGAGCATGTGCAGAGCCGCCTCTCGGCCAGCCGCGCCAAGACCTTCCGCGACTATATCTATCTGCTCTCGCCGACTCCGAACTACGCGACCAACACGTTCACCCAGGACTATTTCAATTACGCCGAGGATTTCGAGGCGAAGGGCCTGTACTTCGACAACGTCGCGAAGTTCGATGTGCGCGGCATCCCGCTCCAGACCAACTTCGGCTATACGTGGGACAAGTTCACGCCGCTGAACTTCACCCGGAATTATATTCCGAAATATTTCACGGGCAACCTTTACGCGCCGGACTACTCCAACCTGCTCGAGCCCCGGACCTCGGAAGGCGCCACGGGGATCGTCAAGGGCGCCATGACGACCGCGACCAGCCTGTATATTCTGCAGACGGTCGAGCTCTTCCACAGCCGGCTCATCCTCAGCGCCGGCGCGGCCTACAACAAATCCGTCGTCGAAAGCCAGGACACGGGCGTGGTGTCCACCAACCAGGGGGAGTGGGTCAAGCGCGCGGGCATCGTTTTCAAGCCCGTGAGCAACGTGTCGCTTTATTACGGGTATGCCACGATGTTCAATCCGTCGTCTGTGACGACGCTCGACATCAACGGCAACCCGCTGCCCGTGATCACCGGCATCGGCAAGGAGGTCGGCATCAAGACCAGTTTCCTCGACGGCCGTCTCTCGCTGTCGCTCGATTACTACAAGCTCGAGCGCACCAACATCTCGGTTTTCACGGGCAAGATCAATTCGCGCGGACTGGGCTACTATGAGCTGGTCGGCGCCGAGCGGAGCAAGGGCTGGGAGTTTGAGGCCCATGCGCAGCTGACCAAGAGCTGGGAGTTGGTCGGCGTGGCGTGGAAAGGCGATTCGCTCGATCGGACCGGCACCCAGTTCTTCAACTCGCTGAAGGAGTCCGCCGGGTTCTTCACGAACTACACCTTCGGCAAGGGAAGCGCGCTGCCGGGCTTCAGCATCGGCGGCGGATCGTACGCCCAGGGCCGCCGTTATTTTGGCGCCAATGCCGCCGCCGGCTTCTTCACCCACACGGCGTTCATCGGGTATAAATTCGACCAGTACAGCATCCGCTTGAACGTCGAAAATCTAACCGACGAACATTTCGTCTCGGGCGCGTGGTCGCAAGGGCAGGTCTCCGGCAGCACGCCGCGCTCCTACCGCCTGATGGCTGAGATGCGCTTCTGATCCTTCATCGCCGCCGCGGCCAGGCTGGCGCCTGGCCGCGGTCGCTGTCCCGCGAGCTGCGCGGGGTCCGACTGCGTCGCGGCCCCGTTTGATTTTTCCCGCCACGTCTCATCATCTCGCTCCGTTCCGTTCCGAGTTGCTCGGCGCGGCCGTCGTTTGCTCTTCTCAACCCCAACGCAGCCGCCCACAGTGAATCGATGGTCAACGTAGACTACTCCAAGGCGTACAAATACATTCGGGAGCGAATCCTGAGCGGCGAGTACGCGCGGGGCTTCCCCTTGAAACCCGACGTGCTGGCGAAGGAAATCGGCATGAGTCGCACTCCGATCCGCGACGCGCTGCGCCAGCTGGACGGAGACGGCCTCGTCAGCATCCGTCCGCGGATCGGGGCCAGCGTGCGCTCGATCGACGTCGACGAGTACGCCGAGATCTGCGGCATGCGCCTGGGTTTGGAAATTTACTCCGTCGGCTTGGCGGCGAAACTGCGGACCGAATCCGACCTGAAGGAAATCGCGTTTGCCTGCGAAGCCGTGGCGCGCGAGACCGAGCGCCTGATCCAGGCCACCGATGCGGAGAAGCACCACATGGAAAACCTCACCTCCGAACTGTTGATTCGCGAGGACATCCATTTTCACATGGCGATCACCAGCGCGGCGAAGAACCGGCTGATCGGAAGAGAAATCCTGCGCAATCACCTCATCACCCGCATCGTCTCGGTCTCGACCATGTTGACTTCGAAATCGTTTCTTCCGGTCAACCGCTCCGAGGCCCTGACCATGGCGCGCACGACCGTTTCGGAGCACCGTTTGATTTACAACGCGATCGAGCGCCAGGACGTGGCCGTCGCGAGAAATGCGATGGAAATGCACCTCCAGCAGGACGTGGATACTTTGATCCGCCGGTTGGGCCGCAACGAGAGCGGCGAGATCGCGGGCAATCTCGCCACCGGCCGCGGAGCGGCCTCCTGAAGCTGCTGCCATGTCTCGAGGCAACAAACCGGTCGGAAAGGGGCTTTGGCCGGTCTTGATTCTCGGCCCGCTCTTGATGGCGAGCCTGCTGCCGGCCGTTTCCGCTTCCGGCGCGACCGCACGGGAAAATTCCGGCGCCCAGGCAGTCGCAAGTTCCTCCGCGGCGGCGCGCGCGCGGGAAGTCCTGCGGCAGGTCGCAACGCACGGCGAAAGCTGGAAGATGATCCACGCCGCCGAGGCGCTGGTCGCCCTCGGCGAAGGCCCTGCGGTCCGCGCGCTTTTCACCGCGAATGAGGCCGCCGATCGCTCGGACTATCGCATCGGCGCCTGGCGGGTGCGCGCCCGGACCGCCGAATCTCCCGAAGAGCGCAGCCGCTGGATCGGAAAAATCGAAGCCGTGCTGCTCGATCCCGCCAGTCCGGATCGCCTGGATGCCATCGAGACGCTCTCGAAGCTCAACTGCGTGATCTCCGGCCCCACCCTCGCCGCCTCCCGCCAGCTCGCAGCCGGGTTGTCGGAAAGCGACGGCACCTTTCCGCTGTGGGCTCTGGCTCTGGCCAACGAACCCGGAGCGCTCGAGCGCCTCGCCGGCGTGCTGACATCCGCCAACAGCCAAGCCCGCGGCCGCGCCGCGTACGCCCTGCGGTGGCTTCGTCCTTCATCGCCGCAAGTTCTCCGGGCCTTGGCACAGGCCGCGGACGCCGAGGCGGCCGACACCGACGCTTTACCCTACATGCTGGGCGCGGCACTGGCCCTGAACGCTGATCCGCTTCGGGCGGGGGCGTGGCAGGCCCGGCTCGAGAAAATCCTGGCCGCCGGCGAAACCTCGGCCCGCTACGAAGCCTGCCAGACGCTGATGGTGCGCTATGGCATCGCCGACCTGCCGCGATTCCAGCCGCTGCTCGAGGATCCCGAAAGCGACACCCGCGTCGGGGCGGCTTGGAGCGTTCTCTTCATCGAAGCCCGCTCGCGCGACCATCCAGCCGCACGGGGGCGATCGGCTCAGCGGTCCATTCGAGGTTTCATTGAGCCGAAAAACGAACGTCGAACTTCCAACGCCCAACTTCCAACGTCGAATGCCATCGTAGCCGCGAGCGTCAGCGCGTGGGCCTTTGAACATCGCCGTTCCAGTCGCTCACGTTCGGAGGCACCGATTGTCGCGGATAGGATGTCCTGATAGCACCACTCAGGAATTCAAGGTTGGAAGTTGAAAGTTGGACGTTCGATGTTCGCCCGGGACGCCGTCGCCGCGGGCAGGACACGCTACCGCCCGCCGCCACCGTCGCGCTTTCCCCTTGCCGCGATCGCCCGGCTTCCGCTCCTTCCCCGCCATGTCCGAGCCACCCACGGTCGACATTCGCGCCCACCTTGACGCCGTGTTTCGCGGGGAAGCCGGCCGCATTCTCGCGTCGCTCATCCGTCTGCTCGGCGACTTCGACGTGGCCGAGGATGCGATGCACGACGCGTTCAATGCCGCCCTGCAACGCTGGCCCGCGGAGGGCCTCCCGGCCAACCCGCGCGCCTGGCTGATCTCCACCGCACGCTTCAAGGCGATCGACGCGATCCGCCGCCGCACGCGGTTCGAAGCGTCACAGGATGACATCGCCGACACGCTGCATGGCGGTGAACCCGCCGCGGCCGCCGGCGACGACGAACTGCCGGACGACCGGCTCAAGCTCATCTTCGTCTGCTGTCACCCCGCGCTGGCGCCCGACGCCCGCGCGGCGCTCACCCTGCGCGAGGTGTGCGGGCTGACCACCGAGGAAATCGCGCGCGCTTTTCTCACCTCGGCGCCGACGATCGCCCAGCGGATCGTCCGCGCGAAGGCGAAGATCCGCGACGAGCGCATCCCTTACCAGGTGCCTTCGCGCGCGGAACTGCCGGAGCGGATCGGCGCGGTGCTCGCTGTCGTATACCTGCTGTTCAACGAGGGCTACTCCGCGTCGTCGGGCCCGTCGCTCACCCGCGCCGAGTTGTCGGCCGAAGCCATCCGGCTCGGCCGCGTGCTGCTCGAGCTGCTGCCCGATCCGGAGGTCATCGGCCTCGTCGCGCTCATGCTGTTGCACGAGTCGCGCCGCGCGGCGCGCATCAGCGCCGGGGGCGAGCTCGTGCTGCTCGAGCAGCAGGACCGGTCGGCGTGGAACCATGCGCTCATCCGCGAGGGTGTCGCGCTGGCGGAACGCGCCCTGGCGACCCGGCGCTTCGGGCCTTATACGCTGCAGGCCGCCATCGCCGCAGTCCACGCCGAGGCCCCCGCGCCGGAGGCGACCGACTGGCGGCAGATTTGCGCGCTGTATGCCGCCCTGCTGGCGATGCAGCCCTCGCCGGTCATCGAGCTCAACCGGGCCGCGGCCATCGCGATGCACGAAGGGCCCGCGGCCGGGCTGGCCCTCATCGACGCGCTCGTCGCGCGCGGCGAACTGCGGGATTACCACCTCGCGCATGCGGCGCGGGCCGACCTGTTCCGCCGGCTCGGGCGCCGGGACGAGGCGCGGGCGGCCTACGCGCAGGCGCACGCGTTGGCGAAGGCCGAACCGGAGCGGCGTTACCTGGAAAAACGGGTCCGCGAGCTCAGCTGAGATTTTTTCGATCGCATGTCGAAATCCGCCGCGGCGGATCGACTAGCTGATGAACGGCGCCCAATCCCGGGCCCGCAACCCACACTCCACCATGAAATACATCTGCCTCGGCTACATTGACCCCAAAAAGTTCAGCTCCGCCTCGGAGACCGAAATGAACGCGATGATGGACAGCTGCTTCGCCTACGACGACCAGCTCCGCGCCAACGGTCACTTCAAGGGCGGCGAAGGGCTGCAGCCGCCGAACACGGCGATGACGCTGCGCTACACGAATGGACGGGTCGTCGTCACGGATGGGCCTTTCGCGGAAACCACCGAGCAGCTCGGCGGCATCATGATCCTCGAGGCGCGCGACCTGAACCACGCCGTCGAGCTGATTTCGAAACACCCCGGGGCAAAGTTCGGCCCGTGGGAAATCCGTCCTGCCGCCGACCTGGGCGAGATGGTGCGGCAAAGCGAGGCGCGCCGCCGCCAGGCCGGCAAACCGAAAGGCTGATTCCGTCGCGCCACGCCGCTTCCGAAGCGCCATTGGAAAAACCGGACCAGACCGGAGATAATCAGCCGATCAAGAGCCCATTTAACGGCCGGAAAAAGTATCCGCCGTTATAGCATTTTAAATAAAAGTGTGTCCGCGAGGACGCTGGGACCAAATCCCGGTTGGGAAGGAGTTTGGCCGCAAAAAAGCGCAAGGGCTCCGGGGCTCCGAATTGAATCCCCCGTGCGCCGATAGGCGCGATGGCAGCTCCTTCGCAGCCCGGGAGCCCTTGCGCATTTTTGCGGCCAAACTCCCCTCGGAATTCTCCGCGGAAGAGGAGGGTTCGGCAGCATGGCTACCGTATGATCCCAATTCTTCGTACGAGGCGGCTGCGCAGGACTTTTTTCGCTCCGAATCAAATGGAGCAGGAGCTGGCAAGCGGGAAGCCTGACCGCTTCCAAAGCATCAGGCGCCCCGGCCGGTCCGCTGTTCGCTTTTCAAGCGGGCAACTTCGACCGCAGCCTGGATTCTTTTATGGCGCGTCTCGGGTTTGGCTGCCTCGTCAATCCATCGGATGGTGTAATTCCGCTTACCGGGCGGCAGAGCCTTGAAATGCTCCATCACTCCGTCCGCCCGAAGGGCGCTCGCCAGATCCTGCGGAATGGAAATCGCAGAACGATCGACGACCGTAATGTGCACTCGAACGCGATCGCCGCCTTTGATCTTTGCGGCAGTACGGACCTTGGCTTTGACCCGGAGGTAATGGCGCCCGCCTCCGATCGGAAACAGGCTAACGAGGAAAGGCATCGAATCGTTCACCTGCGCGGAGACCAGAACAGGGCCTCGTGTTCGCAAAGCGCGGGTGATCTTCAATGGAACCGGAAGCGCAAAATAGTCCGCGCCGGAAGCAATGCGCTCCAATCGGGATTGAAACGAAAGTTGCTGAGGCGCCGGAGAAGGTTTCATCGAATGATGAGATCGGACGGGGACGGATTAGAGGTTTGTGCCGGTGACCGGCGAAGGTGTCGGTCATTCTCGTGACTTGCCGAGGTGTCGCAACGCCGTTCGATCTCCACTGATCAAGGCTTCCTTATCGGAGCGTGACCAGCGAGCGGTTGAAAAAAAGCCCATTTCCCAACCCCGGGCCCCAGCCAGCGCCGGCCATGAGCGGATGGGAATCGGCGGGAGCCGGGGCGGCATTGCCCGGGGTCACGGTCAGGCCATGGGCGACAGCCGCCCAAACCAACATGCCGATCGCACTTGCTCCGCTCACGCAAAACCTCTGCCGCCCTGTTGCCGTCCTGCGTCTGGCGAGCGCGCTGCTTCCAACCGCGATCGCGAGCGCGGCCACGATCAGAATTGCGGCGACGGCGAACGTGATCCGCATCCCCGTGACGACGGCCTCGGGAGAGGCTGCGGTGATGTCGGTCGTCGCCGACGCGAGGGCGAACACCGCCCCCATCACGGAGGCGCCGGTGATGAGCCCGAGATTGCGCGACAGATTGAGCAGTCCGGATACAACGCCCCGCTGGTCCGGACGGATATTTGTCATGATGGCCGTGTTGTTGGCCGTCTGGAACAGTCCATAGCCGGCGGTGATGACCATGATCGGCGCGATGTAGCCGAAGCAGCTGGGCGTTGCCGGCATCAAGGACAGGATGACGCAACCGATCGCGATTCCGACGAGCCCGACGATCGTCATGCGTTGCGCGCCAAAGCGGTCCGCGATTCGGCCGGCGGGCACACCCGTCAGCGCGGCGACCAGCGGACCGACTGACAGGACGAGTCCGACCCTGGCCGCATCGAGCCCAAGCGATCGGGAGAGAAAGAACGGCCCGACCACCAGCGTCGCCATCATCACGGTCGAGACGAGCGCGCTCATGGCGAGGCTCGCACTCAGCCCGGGATCGCGGAACATCGCCAAGCGGATCAAAGGCGATGCGGCTTTCGCCTCGGCGAGCACGAAGAGCCCGAGACCAAAGATGGCGGCCAGCAGGAGAGCCAGGTTGAGCGAACCGAAATTGCCGCGGCCCATCGTCACCGCGAGGGCATAAGCCGCGAGCGTCAACGCCAGCAGCAGCGTGCCCACCTGGTCGAACCTGGCCCGATCCGTTTTCGGAACGTGGCGATCAACGGGCAGAGTGCGACGGGCGAGAAGAAACGTCAGGATGCCCAACGGCACGTTGACGAGGAAGAGTGCCCGCCAACCGGGTCCGGCGATCAGGACGCCGCCGAGCGAGGGTCCGAATGCAGTGCCAATCGCGGACATCGTGCCGAGCAGCCCCATGGCGCTGCCGATCTTTGCCTTCGGCACGGTCTCACCGACAAACGCCAGAGTGAGGGCCATCATGACGGCCGCTCCGAGCCCCTGCACCGCCCGGGAGGCAATCAGCAGCGAGAGCGTGGGAGCGACCCCGCACAGGACCGAACCCACCGTGAACAGAAAGATCCCGGCAAGGAGCAGTCGACGGCGGCCGAAGATGTCACCGAGTCGCCCCACGCCGACGATCAGGGTGGTGATGGCGAGGAGGTAAGCGAGGACGACCCATTGAACTTCCTGGAAAGAGGCGGTGAAAGCCCGGGCCAGGGTCGGCAAGGCAACATTCGCGATGCTGGTGCCCAGCGAGGAGAGCAACACGGAGAGCGAAAGGCTGGCGAGCGCCCCGCGAACGGAAGGCGTGGGTTCCGCGTTTTCAGCGCCGGCGTTCTCTCGTTCTGCAAGGGTTGTCGTCAACATGGGCGAAACAATAGCCCATTGTCTGACATGGCGGAAGACGCGCCCTTTGCACTTTATTCGTGCGTTTGACGCCACATCACGATCTGAGTGAGCGATGAGGGATGCATGACGAGACCGGACTTCAATCTGCTGGTTACCCTTGATGTGCTCCTCGCAGAGGGCAGCGTTGCGCGCGCCGCCCAGCGGTTGCGGCTCAGCCCATCGGCGATGAGCCGGGCCCTGGCGCGATTGCGTGAGACGATGGGCGATCCGCTGTTGGTTCGGGCGGGGCGTGTTCTCGTGCCCACGCCTCGCGCGCTCGAACTCCGCGAGCGAGTCAGTCACCTCGTGCAGGACGGAGAAGCGGTTCTGCGTCCGGCCGGAAAGGTCGACCTCAAACAACTCGTTCGAACATTCACGCTCCGAACCAGCGAGGGCTTCGTGGAAAACTTCGGACCGGGCCTCATTGCTCGAATCGGAGAGCAAGCTCCCGGAGTGCGACTGCGTTTCGTGCCGAAGCCACACAAGGGCAGCGCGCCACTGCGTGAGGGGACCGTCGATCTGGAAACCGGCGTGGTTGCGAAAACGACGAGTCCGGAGGTGCGGGTGCAGGCATTGTTCCGCGATCGCATCATTGGCGTGGTGCGAAACGGACACCCGTTGAGCAAGGGCAAGATCACGTCCTCCCGTTATGCGACCGGCCGGCACATTGGCATCTCCCGGCAGGAGCCCGACAAGGGACCGATCGATGAAGCATTGGAGCCGTTTGGGCCGGAACGGGAAATCATCGCGATCGTCGGTGGCTTTTCGACCGCGCTGGCACTTGCCCGGGCCTCCGACTTGATCGCCAGCGTTCCCGAACGACACACCGGAAACTTGCGCGCCGGAATGCACAGTTTCCCCCTTCCGGTTCCCACGAGGGAGTTCACGGTTTCATTGCTCTGGCACCCGCGGCTGGATGCCGATCCGGCGCATCGCTGGCTCCGCGGTCACGTTCGGGATGTCTGCGCGGCGACCCGCGGGACCCGCTGAATCGGCAAGCCTCCCGCCGTCAGCCGCGCGGATCACATCGGTCGCGCGAGCAGGACGTCAGGTGGAATTTTTAGGATTTTTAGGGTCTGTCCCTAATTCTGGCTTCTCCTAATTCTGGCTTTATCATCATCCCGGATTCGAATCCTGTGCCATCGTCTCGCATGCCATTGCATCGAAAAAAGATTTTTCGCGTCGCGGCTCCGGCTCCCACCACGATCTACGTGCGACCGGGCTACAACCGCGTGCTGGCCGAGCAGTTCGAGGCGCTCAAGCTCAAGCGCATTGATTTGGTGAAGGACAAGGTCGAGGCACACAGCCAAGGCGACCTGCGCGAGAACTTCGGGTTCAAGGCCGCCAAAGAGGCCATTCGCGCCGTGGATCGGAAGATGACGGCGCTCGATCGTTTCGTCGCCCGCAACACGTTCATCGAAGTCGATCCCGTCATGTGGCTAACCAAACCGACGGACACGCTGCAACTGGGGCACGTGGCCACCATTGAGAAGGAGGACGTGGCGACGACGCGAAAGCACCGGTTCATATTTCTCGTGACCACGCATGGCGAGACGGCCAGCGACCCCGAGTCGGGGATTGAATGCCTGCCGCACAACTCTCCGCTGGCTGCCGCGGTGCTGGGCCTGCCGGTCAATGCTCCTACCAAAGTCACTCTTCCGGCGGGTGAAGCCCTCATGATTGTCCGAGCCATCCGCAACCCGACCAAAGCGGAACTCGATCGCTTGCTCACCGCCATCAATCCGCCCGAAATCGAAGACGATTAGAAACAACCACGGGATCGAGGATCTGGTACTGCGTTGCGCCATTCCGCCCAGTGGCCCACGCAATCGCCATTGAGCAACAAGGACTAGAATTTTTAGGTCTGTCCTAAGGATTTTTAGGAGTTTTTAGGGTCTGTCCCTAATTCTAGCTCCCATTAAATGGCTGAGATTTTCAGCTTAAACGGGCGCTCGTTCATGCGACCTTTGCATCTTTGTCTCGCGCTTCCGTTCGCCACCAGCCGCCGGACCGCCGGCTTCCTCTGGCGCGGCGGACTTTTCCGGTTCCTCGGCTGGCAGCGCGGAGGCGGATTTGCGACCCGAAATGCCCCGACCCTGGGCTCACGATCTTTCAATCGAATCAACCCGGGCGGGTTCGCCGCTCGAGCCGCGGCCGACCGCGGCCGAAGAAGAGGGCATGGCGTTCCTCTAGCTGGGCGCCAGGAAGGCCACCACCAAGACTAGTACTTGCTTTGTGGTAGAATGATCGTCCACTCCGGTCGGGGTTGCGCAACTGCCACTAGTTTCCCGACTCAATCCGCTTTCCGGGCCCGCCACCCCCGGTCGCAGATGAGGTGATTGTCTCCGATTAGGTCCGCAAAGGTCGCTCCGCTTTTGTATCAATCCGTCCCCCATGTTTGAAACGAGCGCACCCACCCAAATCGTGGTTTTCCGTCTGGACGCGCAGCGTTATGCGCTATCGCTGACCGCGGTCGACCGGATCGCCCGCGCCGTCGAAATAACCCCTCTGCCAAACGCACCCGACATCGTGCTTGGGGTGATCAATGTTTCAGGCCGCGTGCTTCCCGTGCTCAACCTGCGCCGGCGTTTCCGGATGCGGGAACGTGCAATCAGCCCTGCCGATC
>JAQGON010000169.1 GCA_028293565.1 Verrucomicrobiota bacterium
TGGTGCTCGAAACCGAATATTCCAGCGACACCGGCCTCGCGCGGGTGATCGACTTCATGCCGCCGGACGGCGGCGATCACCACGTGATCCGCGTGGTCGAGGGAATCAGCGGCGAGATGGCGTTCGAGACGCGGCTCACGATCCGCTTCGATTACGGCCGGACCGTCCCGTGGGTCCGCCATCTCGACGAGGGCGGCCTGAACGCAATTGCCGGTCCGAACGCGCTGGCGCTCCGCACCGGCGCCGAACTGCACGGCGAGGGCCTCTCAACCGTGGGCAGCTTCAAGGTCGCCGCCGGCGCGCGTCAGGCCTTCGTCCTCACATGGTATCCTTCGCATGAACCCGCGCCGGCGGCCGTCGACGCCGAGCCGCTGCTGGCCGCGACGGAAAAATTCTGGACGGAGTGGTCGGGCCGCTGCACCTACCGCGGTCCGCGGCGCGCGGCGGTGATGCGGTCGCTGATCACGCTCAAGGCGCTGACGTATCTCCCGACGGGCGGCATCGTGGCGGCGGGAACGACGTCGCTGCCGGAATTCCTCGGCGGCGTCCGCAACTGGGACTACCGCTTCTGCTGGCTCCGCGATGCGACCTTCACGCTCTATTCGTTCATGCGCGCCGGCTACACCGAAGAGGCGAAGGCGTGGAGCGACTGGCTGCTGCGCGCGGTGGCGGGCGACCCCGCGCAGCTCCAGATCATGTACGGCGTGGCCGGCGAGCGCTCGCTGCCGGAGCTCGAGCTGGGCCACTTGCCCGGCTACGAGAATTCGCGCCCCGTGCGGATCGGGAACGCCGCCGCCGAGCAGTTCCAGCTCGACGTCTACGGCGAGGTGATGGATGCGATGCATCTCGCGCGGTCCGTCGGCCTGAAAACGGATCGCGACGGGTGGCGCCTCCAGCTCCACCTGATCGACTTCGTCGTCGCCCACTGGCGCGATCCCGACGAGGGCATCTGGGAAATCCGTGGGCCGCGGCAGCATTTCGTCCACTCGAAGGTGATGGCCTGGGTCGCGATGGACCGGGCGGTGAAGGCGGTCGAACAGTTCGGGCTCGAGGGCGACGCCGCGGCGTGGGCGCGGACCCGCGACGAGATCCTGGCAGAAGTCTGCGAGAAAGGATTCGATCCCGCGCGCCAGGCCTTCACCCAGTTTTATGGCAGCGACGCGCTCGACGCGAGCGTGCTGATGATGCCCCTTGTCGGTTTCCTGCCGGTGACGGATCCCCGCGTGCTTTCGACCATCGAGCGGATCAAGGCCGACCTCACGGAGGACGGCCTGGTCAAGCGCTACCGCACCAAGAGCGGAGTGGACGGACTCCCGCCCGGCGAGGGCACGTTCCTGCCCTGTTCGTTCTGGATGGTCGACTGCCTGTACCTGAGCGGGCGCACGGAGGAGGCGGTCGCGATGTTCGAGCACCTCCTTGCGCTGAGAAACGACCTCGGCCTGCTCGCGGAGGAATACGACCCGGCGATCGGGCGCCAGCTCGGAAATGTGCCGCAGGCTTTTTCCCACGTCTCGCTCGTCAACACCGCGCTGAACCTCAGCCCGCGGCATGTCGGGCCCGCCGAGGAGCGCAGCATGGCGTGAGCTACTTTTCCGCCTCCTCGCGCAGCAGGCGCGCGAAGGTTTCGGCGTGAGGGTTGGGCCGCACCGCGGGCAGCCCCATCTTCACCGCGATCTCGGGCAGCGCGGGCGAAAATGGCCGGGTGACCAGGCCGCGCGGCATGATGCACGCGATCCCGTCCGACAACACCGCCGCCGCGTGATGGGCCTCGAGCGCGGCAAAGAGCGGCGAGAGGCCGTCCATCACCAGCGCGGCGAACCGCGGCGCGAAGCCGAACGGCTTGAAAAGCGCGCGCAGGCGCGGCACGTAGTCGGGAAAGTTTTCCCGCGCCAGGCCGATCAGGGGCACGTCGCGCAACCGGGCGGGCGCGATCTTCTTCAGCTTCGCGAGCGGGTGCGTTTCAGGCATCACGACGACCAGCAGCATCCGGCGCAGCTCGATCCACTGGAAGCCCGGCAGCGCCGACTCCGAGGCCTCGGGCGTGATCAGCAGGTCGAGCTGGCCCTCCTTGCCGAGCTCCACCATTTCCCGCGACGAGAGATCCGCCAGCTCGATCCGCACGCGCGGCGTCTCCGCCTGGAATTTCTCGAGCGCCGCGGGCATGATGCCCGCGGTCAGCGACGGACCGTAGCCGACCCGCAGGATCTCGTTTCGCGCCTCGCCGCGCACCCGCTGGATCGCCTGGTCGGCGCGCGCGAGCAGGTCGCGCGCCTCCTCGTAAAACAGCGCGCCGGCATCGGTCAGCGTCACCGCATTCTGCCCGCGCACGAACAGCGGCACCCCCAGCTCGTCCTCGAGGTTCTTCACCTGCCGGCTCAGCGCCGGCTGCGTGAGATGAAGGTTGTTCGCCGCCCGGTTGAAGCTGCCGTGCGCCGCGACCGCGGCGAAGTAGCGGAGATGGCGAAGTTCCACGGGCGGACTCCAGCGATTACCAAAAGTATGAGCGAGGACAAAAACACGGCATTGGGCAGCCGCGACGGTTCGGGATATTGTAGCGGCGTTCCAGCCAGCACCGCCAACGCCTCCTCAATCACCACTCCCATGATCACCGTCGCCGTCATCCTCACCTCCCTCGTCATCCTCACCGGCTGGGACAGCTTCGAATCCCCGCACCACGACTGAGCGTCCCGCGCTCGGCCTGTCTTCCCCCTTTCCGCACCGTGAAACCCATCCACCGCCGCCAGCTCCTCGACCAGCTCAACTGGCGCTACGCCACGAAACACTACGATCCGGCGCGCAGGATCAGCGCGGACGACTGGGCCACGCTCGAGGAGGCGCTCGTGCTCTCGCCGTCGAGCCTCGGGCTCCAGCCCTGGAGTTTCCTCGTGGTCGACGACCCGGCCGTGCGCGCGCAGCTCCTGCTCGCGTCGTACGGGCAGCCGCAGGTGGTCGATGCCTCGCACCTTGTCGTGCTGGCCACGAAGCTCAATCTGAACGAGGCGGACGTCGACGCCCACGTCCGCCGCACCGCCGAAGTTCGCGGCACCTCCGTCGAGTCTCTCGCCGGCCTTCGCGCGGCGGCGCTGCGCTCGATCGTGCAGGGAATGACCGACGCCGAACGGCGTGTCTGGGCGGGAAACCAAACCTACCTCGCCCTCGGCAATCTGGTGACCAGCGCGGCGCTGCTCGGCATCGACGCGACGCCGATGGAGGGGTTTGAAAAATGCCGCTACGACGACATCCTCGGCCTGAAGACGCGCGGGCTCACCGCCTCCGTGATCGCCACGCTCGGCTACCGCGCCGCGCACGACCACTACGCCACGGCCCCGAAGGTGCGTTTCCGCCGGGAACAGGTCCTGCAGCACGTCTGACCAAAGCAGCGCCGATCGCCAAAAAGAGCCCACCACAAAATCTCCCATGCAAATCGGAATCGACAGCTTCGTCGCCACCACCAAAGACCCCGCCACCGGTGTCACGCTCGGCACCGCGGAGCGGCTGCGCAACCTCTTCGAGGAAATCGAGCGCGCCGACCAAACGGGGATCGACGTGTTTGGCGTCGGCGAGCACCACCGGCCCGATTACGCCGATTCCGCCCCCGTCGTGATCCTCGCCGCCGCGGCGGCGCGCACCCGCCGGATCCGGCTGACCAGCGCCGTCACCGTGCTCAGCGCGGCCGATCCCGTGCGCGTGTTTCAAAACTTCGCGACGCTCGACCTCATCTCGAACGGACGCGCGGAGATCATCGCGGGCCGGGGATCTTTCACGGAAGCCTACCCGCTCTTCGGCTTGAAGCTGGAGGACTACGATTCGCTCTTCGCCGAGAAACTGGACCTCCTGCTCAAGCTGCGGGACAACCCGAAAATCCACTGGTCCGGCGAGCATCGCGCCGCGCTGACCGGACAGGGAGTCTACCCGCGTCCGCTGCAGAATCCGCTGCCGATCTGGCTCGGCGTCGGCGGCACGCCCGGGTCGTTCGTTCGCGCCGGCATGCTCGGCCTGCCGCTGATGGTGGCGATCATCGGCGGGGAGCCGCGCCGGTTTCGCCCGCTCGTGGACCTTTACCGCGAGGCTGGCCGCCAGGCGGGGCATTCCGCCGACCGGTTGAAGGTCGGCGTGCATGCGATCGGATATCTGGCCGACACCCGGCAGCGCGCGGCCGAGGAATTCTATCCCGGCTATGCGCAGAGTTTCACCGCCATCGGAAAGGAACGCGGCTGGGCGCCGCCGACGCGCGCCCAATTCGACGCGGGGCTTCGGCCCGGCGGGCCGTACCTGATTGGCGACGCCGCGACCGTCACCGAGAAAATCCTGGCCTTCAGCTCCGCGCTCGGAGGCATCGACCGCATCAGTTTCCAGATGAGCGTCGCGACCCTTCCGCACGCCCACGCGCTGCGGGCGATCGAGATCCTCGGCACCGAAGTGGCGCCGGCGGTCCAAAAGGCGCTGCCCGCCGCGGGAAAAAATTAAGCCCGCGTCGGGTTCGCTGAGGGTTCCGGAGTAGCATGGGTCTCCCGACCCATGTGACTGGACGCCGCCCACCCAATCGTCGCGCTAAAGCTGCTGGCGCCGCGAACCTATCACTAGGACCCTCCAATCCCCCTTCACACGCCGATGTGGAGTTCGCAACCCCGGAGCCCTTGCGCATTTTTGCGGCCAACCTCCCGTTGAAAAATGCCCTAACCGGCTGGCAAAGCCGCTTGCGCGGCCTCGCGCCGCGCGAGCCGCCACCAGCGGGAGATCCGGGCTGCGACGGCCTTTGGTTTTTCGGCAAAGAGGCGTTCGCCGCAGGCCAGCGCGCGCGTCCTCAGCTCCCGCCGGCACGCGGCCGCGGCGCGCAAGGTTTCCGCCAGGATCACATGGTGGATTTTCAAGCCGGACTCCTCATGCCGGGCTTTCAGCTGCTCGCGAAAAACAGACAAGTCGTGCTCGAGGCCGAGCTGGTCGCCGAGTTCGGACAGCTCCTTCACCAGCGGCTTCATTGCGGAAGGCCACGCCCCGCGCAACGCCTGACATTGGTAGCAATACGCTTTCGCGGCCTTCCGCCATTCGTGGAAGGCGACGGCGGAATTTCTTTTTCGCGCGGTCCGCAACGCCGACCGCCCGCGCGCATATCCGCGGCGCAGGCCCGCGACCACCACGCCGAAGTCATCCGGCGCGCGCCATCGATCGAGCCGATGGAGCGTCATCCGAACTTCCTTCGCGAACGCGCGCAGCCGAGGCGGCGCCCCGGTCCGGCCCGAGACGGTTGCGCCCCGGCTGGCGGCGAGCGCCGTGCGCATGGCTTCGTGGATCCGCGACGAAAGTCGATCGCGTCCGGCTCCGCGCAGGAGTTTCAACGTGTCGAGCATGACGGCGGTGTCGCGGAGCGGCGACAAGGCGCGGGCGGCGTCGCCGAGACGCCGGTTCTCGCGACTGCACCAGCCCTCGTCTTCGCGCCGGACCAGCTTCAGCAGCGCGCGCACTTTCTTGCAGCGGGTGCGGGCCTCGTGGATGCGCTGCTTCAATGACCCGCGATCCTTCGTCGACGCCGCGATCGCCGTCTCGATCTGCTCGCGCGCGGCGCGGACAATCTCGGGCCGCAGAGGAAGCGCAGGATCGAGTCGAAAGGCCATGACGGGTGACAAGCAGCGGTGAAACCGCCTCGAAGGGCGGTCGGTTATTGCGCCGGTCCTCAGACCCCGTGCCGGGCGGCGCGGTTCCGGAGGAGAAACCTCGGCGCCGGTTTTTCGCCCCTCCAAACCGATGAACCTCAACGCGCCGCAGCGGGCAGCCATCTTTCGAACCACGCGAGCACGTCGCGGGAGATCGGGTCCAGCCGCATCGTCAGCGTGACATGATCATCCGTTTCGAGGATTCCGAACGCCTTCGGCCCGGCAGTGCGCGCGAACAGCTGACGGCTATTTTCAGGAGATATCCAGGTATCGCTCCCGCCGTGAAAATAAAGGACGGGCGTGGACAGCTTTCCGACTGCGGCGAGCGGATCCGCATCCGTCCATTCAAAGCCGGCCATCGCTGACGCGCGCGCCGCGGCCTTCGCGAAGTCGGCATCGGTCAGGAGCGAAGCGAGGCGCGGCAGTGTCGCGCGGCCGAATTCCATGGGAGCCGTTTCGCCG
>JAQGON010000197.1 GCA_028293565.1 Verrucomicrobiota bacterium
GGCGAGACCCATCCGGTTCACGATTTTCTCTTTAGCTACTATGCGTTCCGGCCGTCGTGGCTTCGTCGGTGGCATCCGGGGCCGGAGGTGATCCTCCTGGGACAAGGCGCCCGCGAATTTTTGCGCTGGGAGGAATATCGCGAAACCCCCGAAGGCGTGGCGCTGGATGCCGGGGCCCTGCCGGCGCGCCGGCGCGAGTTCGTGGACTGGCTGCGCCGCCTGCTCGTCACGATGCAGTCGCGACCGCCGTTCTTCGGCTGTTTCGGACTGCACGAATGGGCGATGGTTTACCGCCAGGAGCCCGCAGAAAGGCGCCATGCAAAGTGGCCGCTGCGTTTTGCGGCCGGCGAAATCGCCGGGATCGTCGAATCGGCGCCCGTCGCCTGCACCCATTTCGACGCCTTTCGCTTTTTCACCGGCCCGGCAAAGCCGCTCAACAAGGTGCAGCCCGCGCGCGCCACGGTGCCGGAGCACGAGCAGCGCGGCTGCCTGCACGCGAACATGGACCTGTACAAGTGGGCGTTCAAACTCGCGCCCTTCACGCCGAGCGAGCTGATCGCCGATTGTTTCGAGCTGGCTTGGGACATCCGGGAGATCGACATGCGGGCGAGCCCCTATGATTTCCGCGGACTTGGATATGAACCGATCGCGATCGAGACGGCGTCAGGCCGCGCTGACTACGAACGCCGCCAGCGCGAGTTCGCGCGCCGCGGCGAACCCCTGCGGGACCGGCTCATCGGACTCTGCGAGCGTCTGCTCGAGCCGCGGAGCAGCGCAGGACCGCAGGTCCCGAGCGGGTCGAACGGGCCGCCATGCGCCGGGGGGGCGGGATGACCTTTCCCGGTCGGCGGAGCCGGCAACGCCTTCCGCCTACCAGCGGGCGGCGACGCCCGGCGGGCGAATGTAGTCCTGCGGATGAACCAGTTTGCGCGCGAAGGAATTGACGCGAGCGAGAAGCTCGGGCGACGCGTGATAGCCCCAGCGCGTGCGATTCCAGGAAGAGCCATAGCGGTAAACCGCGATGCGGCGCTCGCCCGGATTCACGCGCTTGGCGGATCCGTGACACGTCGCGTCGACAAACACGATCGCGTCGCCGGCCTTCATCTGGACCTCCACCGCGCCCGGAACGCCGTCGACGGAACCGCCCTTCCCCTCCTGCCACTCCTCGCCGCGCTTCGGGTTCAGGAACTCCGGATGAACCATGTTCGATTTGTGCGAGCCGGGGATGACCATCGTCGCGCCGTCGCCCGGCCCGATGTCCGTGAACGCGATCAGGACGTTGATCTGCGCGCACTGGAATCGCCCGTTGTGATACCGGAACTGCATCCGCTTGCAGCGGTCGTGCCCGCCGGCGTGCAGCGTGATCGCCTCGCCCGGCCCGCGGATCGTGAAGAAATTCTCGTCGATGAAAAGCGGACCGTGGTGATAATCGAAGGTGTCCTGTCCGCCGATGAAGCGCAGCACGTAGTTGAGGTACTGCGGGTGGTCGATCATCCGCTCGAACGTGCCGCCCAGCTCATAGACCTGCTGGTAGCTGATGCCCCGGTGCTCGGGGTGATCCTCGCGCTGCACCCAGCCGTGCCAGCCCAAGCGCGGCATCGAGCGCGGGATCGTGTCGATGCGCGCGTTGGCATCGGCGACCTCGTCCTTCGAAAGCACGCCGCGCAGAACGACGAAGCCATTCAGGTCGAACAGGTATTCGTCCAGCTGGCTCGGAATCGCCGCCGTCGGATGATCGATCTTGGGCGGCAGGGTGGAGTGACCGTGAAAGCGTTCCATGAGAACCACTGTATGCGAACTATTCAGAAATATCTTTCCGTTTAGGCCCAATTTTTTCTTTAATGGTAACCCGGACGAAGGGTTGAACCACGATGAGCAAACTTGCACCCACCGACCGGCATGAAGGCGCCCTCGGTTTTCGGATCTGGCGGCAGGCGCTCACGGGGCAGATGGACCGGCCGCACACCCATCCGGACATCGAGGTGAATTTTCTCTTCGGCGGGGGATTTTCGTACCTGCACGGCGGCACCGTCGTGCCGATCCAGGCGGGGCAGTTCACCGTGCTGTGGGGCGGTGTGCCGCATCAAACCCTCGGACCGGGAATCGTCAGCGAGGGGATCTGGATCACGCTCCCGCTCGCCTGGTTTCTCCAGTGGAAGCTGCCGAACGGCCTTCACGACCGCCTGCTGGCGGGGGAAATCGTGTCGGCCCCGCCGGACGACGCGGATCGTCCGGCCCTGGAGCGCTGGCTGGCGGACGCCGACAGCGGCGACGCCGACCGGCGGCGCGTGCTGCAGCTCGAGATGGAGGCGCGCTTTCACCGTCTGGCGCTCGCGATGCCGCACCGGCGGAACCGCGCCGCGCGGGACAACGCCGGCTCGGGCCAGATGGCGCGAATCACGCGTTACATCGCGCAACATTACCGCGATCCGATTAGCGTGCAGGCCATCGCCACCCACGCCGGTCTTCATCCGAAATATCTCATGCGCATGTTCAAGAAACTGTGCGGGCTCAGCGTGTGGGAATATCTCACGCGGCTGCGGGTCTCGCACGCGCAGCGGCTCCTGATCACGAGCGACATGAAGGTGCTCGACGTGGCGATGGAGAGCGGGTTTTCGTCCGTGGCTCCCTTTTACGCCGCGTTCGCCGCGCATACCCGCGGGGTGCGCCCCCTCGCCTACCGCCGACAACACCAGTTCGCCCCCGCGCCTGTCCGCCAATGAAGAACTCCGACCTCCAGATTGGCATCATAGGCTCGGGCGGACGCGGCACGCTCCTCGGCCAGCTGGCGCACCGCCCCGGACGCGGGTCGCGGGTGGTCGCATGCTGCGACGTGAGCCCGGTCACGCTCGCGCGAAACCGCTCCGACTATGGGCGCGATCTTTTTGTCACCTCGCGGATCGGCACCCTCCTCCGCCGCGACCTGGACGCGGTGATCATCGCGACGCCCGACTTCCTGCACGAGAAGCAGGCCCTGGCCGTGCTGCGGCGCGGCCTCGCGCTTTATCTCGAGAAACCGATGGCCCTGACGATCGAAGGCTGCGACCGGATCCTGGCGGCGGCGGCGCGCCACCGGGCGAAGCTGTATGTCGGCCACAACATGCGGCACATGCCGTTCGTGCGGAAGATGAAGTCGCTCATCGACGAAGGTGCCATCGGCGAGGTGAAGGCCTGCTGGGTGCGTCATTTCGTGGGGCACGGCGGCGATTTCTACTTCCGCGACTGGCATGCCGAGCGCCGCTACACCACGGGCATGCTGCTCCAGAAAGCGGCGCACGACATCGACGTCCTTCACTGGTTCTGCGGCGGCTACAGCCGCCGCGTGAGCGCGCTCGGCGGCCTGACCCTCTACGGCCACTTGCCGGGGCGGCTGGCGCCGGTGAAAGGACCCCGTCGGCTGACGCCGGGGGCGATGCAGCTCGATCTTTTCCCTCCCACGCGGGCCCGCCGGCTGAACCACCGGATCGACGTCGAGGATTTGAGCTCGATGCAGATGCGCCTGGATAACGGCGTCTATGCGACCTATGCGCAGTGCCTCTACACGCCGGACTACTGGCGCAGTTACACGGTGATCGGCAGCGAGGGCCGGCTCGAGAATTTCGGGAATGGCGAAGCGGGATCGCACCTGAAACTCTGGAATCGCCGGAGCAACTACAACGCCAGGGGCGACGCAACGTACCGCATCCCTCCGAGCCGCGGAACCCATGGCGGCGCGGATCCGCGGATCATGGCCGAGTTCCTGCGCTTCGCGCGCGACGGCGGCGCGACCGACACCTCCCCGCTGGCGGCGCGGGAAAGCGTCGCCGCCGGCTGCTGCGCGACCGAGTCGCTCCGGCGCAATGGCATCGCCCTCGATGTCCCGCCGGTTTCCGCCGCGATCCGCGGATACTTTCAGGGTCAGCGCCAGGGAAGCTGACCGTCGCGGCCGCCGAAGCTCGCCAAGCCGCGTTCCTCACCTAAATTCCGCGCATGCCAGCGGACGCCTCCGAGTTTCCCCCGACGCCGAAGAAGCCCTCGCTTCCGATCGAGGGAGGGCTCCGGGAGTACCTCCTGCGCTACAAGCGCGAGCGGGAACTTCCCGTGACCTATGAGCGCATGCGCGACTTTCAGGAAGCCATGCCGCTGTCGGACGAGCATGGGAAACCCACGCTGTGGGACAGTGTCATTTATCGAGCCGACGAGATGGGCGACCTGTACGAGGGCCTCAAGCGCGTCTACGCGCTGCTCAAGGTCGACGGTGATTTCTCGGTGGTGCAGCACCTCTATGTCGACCGCGTCGATTTCTGCAGCTTCGGCAACTCGACGCCGTTCCGGATCCGGGTCGTCAATGCCTACAACGACAACCAGGACTATTTCTATCTCAAGAAGGCGGATGCCTCGCGCGCCTACGGCCTCGAGCTCGAGCACCTACTTTCGCCCAACCGCCTCAACTTCATCACGCACGGGGCGACGCTGGTCGAGGAGCATATCGCGGGAATTCCCGGCGATGTCTTCATCGAACGCTGGCTGCACGACCGCGACCTGAGCCCCGTGCGCGTGGCGAAGGAGATGGTGAAGTTCAACGAGCGCTCCTTCGTGCGGCTGCTCGGGGACATGCGGTCGTACAACTACGTCGTGGTGGTGACGCCGGACTTCGAGGGCGCGCAGGTGAGAATCCGCGCGATGGATTTCGACCAGCAGTCGTACAACGGCCGGAAAAACTTTTATCTGCCGCAGTTCTTCAAGGAAAACGCGGAGGTCGTCCTCTACTGCATGAAGCACCTGCACTCGAAGACCGCGCGGCAGTACCAGCGGGAGGAGCACACGCTGATCCTTCAGCGGGCGGATCTCGCCAGCCTCCGGCTCGGGGTGCTGCTCGACGCGATGGTGCGCGACCCGATCGCGCCGCGGGAAAAGGTGCACGAGCTGCGCGCCAGCCTGGCCGAGCATTACCAGCGCGGCGAATATCTGCGCTGCGAGTCGATGGGCGAACTGGTGCGGGAAAATCTCGCGTCGATCCGGCGCACGATCGGGCAGACGACGAAGCCGGCGCAGCTCGGCGAATTTATTTTCTGAAGTTCGCGCGCCGGTCCCCGAAAAACGCGCGGCTCATTTATGTTGCGCCGCCGCGCCGCTGGCGTGAACTTCACACTGCCCGGGCGCGCGTCACCGAACCAGGTTAGAAGCGGCCCGAAACAACCCACAAAAGGAAACCCACAGCATGGCTAAAAAAGCAGCTAAGAAAAAGACGAAGAAAAAGAAGAAGTAATTTCTTCCCCTTCGTCCAAAATCATGAGCCGCTCCTGCCTTTGGGGAGCGGCTCTTTTATTTTTACCTCGGATGACGGCGGTCGTCGCGCACGGCGGCGCGCCGTGTGGTCATTCGATCCGGCCTTCGTCGAAGTCGATCAGGTCGGGCACGCTGCGGATTTGTCCGCAACGGTCCGCGCAGCCCATCGCGACAAGCGCCTCCCTGATGAACTCCTGCCCGGCCTCGGTCAGGCCTTTCTGCACGAGATCGCGGTTCCACCTGGACACGCGCAGGTCGGACGGCAGGAGCGCGCGCAATTTTTCCTCCACCTCGGTGTCCGTGGACGATTCGAGGACGATCCGCTCCACCGCCGCCGGATCGATCCCAAGGTGCAGGCAGAGGAACCGATCGAGCCCGCGCTTGAAGTTCTTCGCATAACTCGCGGGCAGCGAGCCGTGCTCCTTGACGTAACGGCACTTTGCGAGGAATCGCGGCAGGTAGAGCAGCCCCGTCGCGGCATGCGGGACGTACGGAGACGGCAGGCAGGTCAGGACTTCACCGGTCGATCCGGGAATCGGCTTGGACGGCATCGCCGCCATGCAACGCGGCGCGTCGGACAAGGCAATAGCGGGCGGAACGCGTTGCCGCAGATCCACGCCAATGCGCTCACCTCACGCGGCGTTTTTTCTGGAGTCGTTCCGGCCTTCCCCTCCGGTTTTCTGGTCCGTGTCATCCGCGGGAATCGGCCTCGCACGATACACGTCGTAGTCGGGCACCAGCCGCAGGTAGCGCTTGTCCATCAGCGGCGACGAGATCATGAAGTCGGCGGAGGCGCGGTCGCACGCGATGGGAATGTTCCAGACGACGGCCATGCGCAGGAGGGCCTTGACGTCGGGATCGTGGGGCTGCGGCTCGAGCGGATCCCAGAAGAAGATCAGGAAGTCGATGTCGCCGTCCACGATCTTGGCGCCGATCTGCTGGTCGCCGCCCAGCGGCCCGCTCTGGAGCTTGGTGATGTCGAAACCCAACTCTTCCTCGAGCATGTTGCCCGTCGTGCCGGTGGCGTAGACCTTGTGGTGCGCGAGGAGGTCGCGGTTGAACTTCGCCCATTCGATCAGGTCGCGCTTCTTGTTGTCGTGCGCGACCAGCGCGATCTTCTTGTCCAGCTCCATGACGATTTTCTTGTAGCCCATAGTGCAGCGATCACAGCAGGAGGCGCGCCGGGCCAACAAGCCTGCCGATGTAAAATCGCCGCGACGAAGGCGTCGTTGACAACCCGCGGCGTGCAAACGATTCAGGCCGCATGAAAGTCTCTTTTTTCGTGACGGCGCTTTTCCTCTCGCTGCCCGCGCCCAGCCTCCGCGCCGCCGATGCGGCGCTGCCCGATGAAGCGCGGCTGAAGGCGATGACGGCGCGATTCGTGCCGGTCGACGTCAAGGTCGACACCTCCGCGCTGCCGGCGAACGAGCAGCTGGCCCTCCGCAAGATGATCGAGGCGGCGAAAATCTGCGACGCCCTCTTCCTGCGCCAATCCGCGCCGCTCAATGAAACCGTGCTCAACGAACTCGTGCGCGACGAATCGGCCCTGGGCCGCGCGCGACTGCACTATTTCCGGCTGAACGCGGGTCCGTGGTCGCGACTGGACGAGAACGCTCCGTTCATTCCCGGAGCCGGAATCCGTCCGCCGGCGGGGAATTTCTATCCGCCCGACGCCACGCGCGACGAGGTCGACGCCTGGATCCGCACGCTCTCCGCCGCAGACCACGCCGCGGCCATCGGCTTCTTCACGACCATTCGCCGCGATCCGGGCGGCCGGCTTTTCACGGTGCCCTACAGCGTCGAATATCAGGGCGAGCTGGGCCAGGCCTCGCGCCTGCTGAGCGATGCCGCGGCGGCGACCACCCAGCCGACGTTGAAAGCGTACCTGGAAAAGCGGGCGCGGGCTTTCCTCACCAACGATTATTACGACAGCGACGTCGCCTGGATGGAGCTGGATGCGACGATCGAGCCGACCATCGGGCCGTACGAGACCTATGAGGACGAGTGGTTCAACTACAAGGCGGCGTTCGAGGCGTTCATCACGCTGACCGATGCGAAGGAAACCGCGAAGCTCGGGAACTTCAGTTCCCATCTGCAGGAACTGGAGGACCATCTGCCGATCAACCCGGAGTTCCGGCGTGCGAAGCTCGGGGGCTATTCGCCGATCCGCGTGGTGAATGTCGCCTTCTGCGCCGGCGACGGGAATCGCGGCGTGCAGACCGCGGCGTTCAACCTTCCGAACGACGAGCGCGTCGTCGCGGCCAAGGGATCGAAGCGGGTTCTCCTGAAGAATTTCCAGGAGATCAAATTCTCGCACGTCCTGCGTCCGATCGCCGCCCATGCCGTGCGTGCCGAGGACCGCGGGCTCGTGGCGTTCGATCCGTTTTTCACGCACATCCTGATGCACGAGCTGATGCACGGGCTCGGGCCGCAATCGATCCAGGTCGGCGGGCGCAGCACGACGGTGCGCGAGGAGATGAAGGAACTCGGAGGCACGCTCGAGGAGGCGAAAGCGGACATCTCCGGGCTGTGGGCGCTGCAGTATCTCATGGATCACGGCATGCTCGATCCGTCGATGGAGCGCTCGGTGTACGTGACCTTTCTCGTTTCGTCTTTCCGCACCTTCCGCTTCGGCATCACGGAAGCGCACGCGAAGGGGATGGCGCTGCAGTTCAACTGGCTCCTCGACGCCGGCGGTTTCACGCTCGCTCCCGACGGCACGTTTGGCGTGGACCTTCCGAAGGCAAAAGCCGCCGTGGCCGGCCTCACGACCGAAATCATGACGATCCAGGCCACCGGCGACTATGCGCGCGCGAAGGCGCTGCTCGGCCGCATGGTCATCATCCGCCCCGAAGTGAGGCGCATGCTCGACCGGCTGAACGACGTGCCCGTGGATTTTGAGCCGCGGTTCAAGTAAACCGGCGGGCTCCGGCTTCACGGAAGCGAATCACCACCGGAACGTTGGCCCCGGCCAGAGTTCGGTTCAACTCCGGGCAAATTCCAGCAACGGACCCATGTGGCCGCGGTCTGCCTGGTGAATCGCCGCGATGTATGAGCGCCGCAGATCATCTGGGGATACGCGTTCGCTCGCCGCGCCCCATGTCAGTTCAACGCCGCGGTGTGCCGCGACAACGACATCGGCAACGAGCCGCGCGTGACGCCCGTTCCCGTTCGGCCACGGATGGATGGCAACCAGGCGGTGATGAAGTCGCACCGCACTTTCCTCCAAGGGGTAGGTGCCATGTTGAAGCCAAACTTGGGCGTCATCGAAGGCGTTGCGCACGCCTTCGTTCAACCGATGCACTTCCCAACCGAGATTCTTTTCCGACTTTCGGTATTGGCCGGCCCAATGCCACACCTGCTTGAACATCCGCGCGTGCAGCTCGCGGCCAAAACGATCGCTCACAAGGTCGGCCCGATGCAGCGAACGAGCGCTCATTGCCCAGATGCGCGCCGCATGGATCTTCAATCTTTCGACCTCGTTGAGCTCGGCCCGCGTCGTAAGGCTCGGAATCAATTCGCGCTTTTCCTCGGCGCTCAATTCCGTTGCGTGGTCGTCGGATTGGAAGAGATCGGACGTCATTCCAGCTTCCTGGATCGCGCCCTGAGATCACCCACGGATTGGTTTTCGAGCATCATGGAATGCTCGCTGGCCTGAAGATGCTTGAAATGCGGGTGCTGCACTTTTGAAAGCTCGTCGAACGTGCGGGCGACACTTTCCCGAGGCACCAGAAAATAGCCAAGCTCGCATCCGATGGCTGCTGCCGAGCGCTCCAAGGTCCGGAGGCTGATTGATCCGCGCTCCTCAGCCCTCTCGATTTCGGCGTAGGCCTGACGCGTGATCCCGAGTTTGGATGCGATGCTCAGTTGACTGAGTCCGGTCGCCTGACGGACTGCTCTCAACCAGCCACGCGACGGCTTCCGCGCGGCTTTTTCGGTCCCCCTCAATACGGAGATCCGCTCGTCCAATCCCGTTCGGAGAACACGTGCAATTTTCTCGTCCATGCAGGCTATATCTTGCCTTTTCGTTTTAAAAAGCAAGTTATAACCTGCTTTTCTCATTAAAAAGGCAGGCTATACCCTGCTATGGTAGATCGGTCGTCCCCATCAAATAGCGATCGCACTCGCGGGCAGCGGCGCGGCCTTCATTGATGGCCCAGACGACCAGACTCTGTCCGCGGCGACAGTCGCCGGCGGCGAATACACCCGGGAGGCTCGTTCCGAACTTGCCGTAATCCGCCTTGATGTTCGTGCGGGGGTCCGTCTCGACGCCGATCTCCTTGAGCAGCGCCTGTTCGGGCCCGAGAAACCCCATCGCCAGGAGCACGAGTTGCACGGGACGCGTCTTCTCCGTGCCGGGCTGTTCCTTCGGGATGAACTGGCCCTTGTCGTTCTTCTCCCACTTGATTTCGACCGTCACCAATTCCTTCACGCGCCCCTCGGCGTCGCCGGTGAATTTTTTCACCGTGGTGAGATACACCCGCGGATCGGAACCGAATTTCGCCGCGGCCTCCTCCTGGCCGTAGTCCATCTTGTAGACCTTCGGCCACTCCGGCCACGGGTTGTCGGCCGCGCGCTCCAGCGGCGGCTTGGGGAGAATTTCAATCTGGACGAGGCTCTTGCACCCGTGGCGCATCGATGTGCCCACGCAATCGGTCCCGGTGTCGCCGCCGCCGATCACCACCACGTCCTTGCCCGCCCCGGTGATGGGAGCGGGGCCGTTCGCCCCCAGCACCGCGCGCGTGTTCGCGGTGAGAAATTCCATCGCGAAGTGCACGCCCTTCAGGTTCCGGCCTTCGATCGGGAGATCGCGCGGCTGCGTCGCGCCGGTGCAGATGACGGTGGCGTTGTACTCCTTCAGGAAAATCTGCGGCTCGACGTTGTCACCGACGTTCGCGTTGCAGATGAACTTGATGCCTTCCTGCTCCATGAGCTTGATGCGCCGGAGCACGATCTCCTGCTTGTCGAGCTTCATGTTCGGAATGCCGTACATCAGCAGCCCGCCCGGCCGGTCGGCGCGCTCGAACACCGTGACCGAATGTCCGGCGACGTTGAGCTGGGCGGCGGCGGAAAGCCCCGCCGGCCCGGAGCCGATGACGGCGACGCGCTTGCCGGTGCGGACCTTCGGCGCAACCGGATTGACCCAGCCCTCGTCCCATCCGCGGTCGGTGATCGCGCATTCGATGTTCTTGATCGTTACCGGGGGGCTGTTGATCCCCAGGACGCAGGAGCCCTCGCACGGCGCGGGGCACACCCGGCCCGTGAACTCCGGAAAATTGTTCGTCTTGTGCAGGCGGGCGAGCGCCTCCTTCCACTGTCCGCGGTACACCAGGTCATTCCATTCCGGGATGAGGTTGTTGACCGGGCACCCGGACGCCATGCCGCTGATCAGCTTTCCCGTGTGGCAAAACGGAACGCCGCAATCCATGCAGCGCGCGCCCTGGTTGCGCAGCTTTTTCGTCTCCATGTGGTGATGGAATTCCTTCCAGTCGCGCACGCGTTCCAAGGGCGGCCGGTCGACCGGCAGCTCGCGGAGATATTCGATGAATCCAGTCGGTTTACCCATGGGGAAGAAAGGCGGAGGAGCTGAAAGGCGGATGGCACGGCCCGGCCCAATGCCGTGGCGAGCGGAAGCGAAGCCGGAAACGACGCGATTTTCGGGATGACAAGGATTCGGCCTTTCAGTTTTTCCGCCGTTCGGTCTTTCCTAGTTTCCCCCCACGCGGGCCAGGTCGCGGGCGTTTTCCTCGAAGGCGGACATGATCGCCTCGTCGCCGGTCAGGCCCTGCGCCTGGGCCCGGTCGATGCACGCGAGCATGCGTTCGTAGTCCTTCGGAAGGACCTTCACGAACTTCGGCACGTAATGGTCCCATCGCGCCAGGATCTCCTGCGCGCGCGTGCTCCGGGTGTACTCGTGATGCCGCTCGATCATCGCCCGGATCAAGGCGATTTCCGCGGGCGCGGTGAGCTTCCCGATGCCGACCATCTGGTGGTTGACGCGCTTCGTGAAATCGCCGGCCTCGTCGAGGACGTAGCCGATTCCGCCCGACATGCCCGCCCCGAAATTCCGCCCGGCCGGCCCCAGCACGACGACGCGCCCGCCGGTCATGTACTCGCAGCCGTTGTCTCCAATCGACTCGACCACGGCATCGACGCCGGAGTTCCGCACCCCGAAACGCTCGCCGGCGGCGCCGCGGATATAAACCTCGCCGGCGGTCGCCCCATACAGCGCGACGTTGCCGACGACCATGTTGAGCTCGGCCTTGAAGGTCGCGGCCGGCGACGGATAGATGATGATTTTGCCGCCCGAAAGGCCCTTCCCGACGTAGTCGTTCGCATCGCCCTCGATGGAAAACGTCATCCCCTTCGTCATGAACGCGCCGAAACTCTGCCCGGCCGAACCCTTGAAGCGGATCCGGATGGTGTCCTCGGGCAGGCCCTTCGCACCGTGCTTTTTGGTGACCTCGTGGCTGACGATCGTGCCGACGACGCGGTTCACGTTCCGGATCGGCATTTCGGCGACGACTTTCTCGCCGCGATCGATCGCAGGCTGGCAGAGACCAAGCAGCGTGGTGAGGTCCAGCGACTTCTCGAGCCCGTGGTCCTGCTTGATCGAGCAGAAGCGCCCGACCTCCGGGCCGACGTCCGGGGCGTAAAGGATGTTGGAGAAATCCAGGCCCTTGGCCTTCCAGTGCTCGATCGCCTGACGCCGCTCGAGCCGGTCGGTCTGGCCGACCATTTCCTCGATCGTCCGGAATCCGAGCTGGGCCATGAGTTCGCGAACCTCCTCCGCGATGAACTTCATGAAGTTCACGACGTGCTCGGGCTTGCCCGTGTAGCGCGCGCGCAGCTTCGGGTCCTGCGTGGCGACGCCGGCGGGGCACGTGTTCAGATGGCAGACGCGCATCATGATGCAGCCGGTCGCCACGAGCGGCGCGGTCGCGAAGCCGAACTCCTCGGCGCCGAGGAGCGCGGCGATCACCACGTCGCGGCCCGTCTTGAGCTGGCCGTCGGTTTCGACCGCGATGCGCGAACGAAGATTGTTGAGCACCAAAGTCTGGTGCGTTTCAGCGAGGCCGAGCTCCCAAGGGAGCCCCGCGTGCTGCAGCGACGTCTGCGGCGATGCCCCGGTGCCGCCGTCGTACCCCGAGATCAGCACGACGTCGGCATGCGCCTTGGCGACGCCGGCGGCGATCGTTCCGACGCCCACTTCCGAAACGAGCTTCACGCTGACGCGCGCGTGGCGGTTGGCGTTCTTCAGGTCATGGATGAGCTCGGCCAGGTCCTCGATGGAATAGATGTCGTGGTGCGGCGGCGGCGAAATCAGGCCCACGCCCGGCGTGGAGTGGCGGGTCTTCGCGATCCACGGATAAACCTTGGTCCCGGGCAGCTGGCCGCCTTCGCCGGGCTTCGCGCCCTGGGCCATCTTGATCTGGAGCTCCTTCGCGCTGGCGAGGTATTCGCTCGTGACGCCGAAACGGCCCGAGGCGACCTGCTTGATCGCGGAATTCTTCGAGTCGCCGTTTTCCATCGGCACGAACCGCTCGGGATCCTCGCCGCCTTCGCCCGTGTTGGATTTTCCGCCAAGGCGGTTCATCGCGATCGCGAGCGTTTCGTGGGCCTCCTTCGAAATCGAGCCGTACGACATCGCGCCGGTCTTGAACCGCTTCACGATGCTTTCCACCGGCTCGACCTCCTCGATCGGAATGGCCGTGGCCGGCTTGAAATCGAGCAGGCTCCGCAGGGTGCAGAGCGTGCGGCCCTGTTCGTTGATCAGCCGGGTGAAATTCTTGAACGCCGCGTAGCTGCCGGTGCGCGTCGCCTTCTGGAGATGGTGGATCGACTCGGGCGTGAAGAGATGCGCCTCGCCCTCGGAACGCCACTGGTAAAGCCCGCCCACCGGGAGGACCTGCCCGTCGACCGGCCGCTCGGGATAGGCGGCGTGGTGCCGCGCCAAAACTTCCTGGGCGATGATGTCGAGGCCGATTCCCCCCACGCGGGAGGCCGTTCCCGTAAAATAGTGGTCGATGACGTCCTGGCGAATCCCGAGCGCCTCGAAGACCTGCGCGCCGCGGTAGCTCTGGATGGCGGAGATTCCCATCTTCGACATCACCTTGATCACGCCCTTCGACGCGGCCTTCACCATGTTCTTGCACGCCGTCTTGTGGTCGATGCCCGTGAGCGACCCCTCGCGGATCATGTCGTCGATCGTTTCGAACGCGACGTAGGGATTGATCGCGCTGGCGCCGTAACCGATGAGCAGCGAGAAGTGGTGCACCTCGCGCGCCTCGCCGGTTTCGACGACCAGGCTCACGCGGGTGCGGAGTCCTTCGCGGATCAGATAGTGGTGAAGGCCGGCAAGGGCGAGGAGCGCGGGGACGGGCGCGAACTCGCGGCTCACGCCGCGATCGCTGAGGATGATGACGTTGACCTCGTCCTCCTCGATCATCCGGCGGGCCATCATGCAGAGTTCCTCCATCGACTTCGCGAGGCCTTTCTCGCCGCGCACGACGCGGAACAAGGTCGGCAGCACGCCCATCTTCAATCCCGGCAGGCTTGTGCGGCGGATCTTCGCGAACTCCTCGTTCGTCAGGATCGGCCACTTCAGTTCCACGCGCCGGCAGGCGGTGGGTTGCGGATGCAGGAGGTTTCCCTCGGAACCCAGGCGCGTCTCCGCCGAGATGATGATCTCCTCGCGGATACAGTCGATCGGCGGATTGGTGACCTGGGCGAAGAGCTGCTTGAAATAGTCGTACAGCATCCGCGGCTTGTTCGAGAGCACGGCGAGGGCGCCGTCGTTGCCCATCGATCCCATCGCCTCGACGCCGTCTCGGGCCATCGGGACGATGAGGATGCGCTCATCCTCGTGCGTGTAGCCGAATGCGATCTGGCGCTGGAGCAGCGTCTCGTGATCGGGCTTCGGCACCTCTGGCGCCTCGGGAAGATCCTCGAGGTGCACCAGGTGCTCCTTGATCCAGTCGCCGTAGGGATGCTCGTTCGCGAGCTGCTGCTTGATTTCCTCGTCCTCGATGATCCGCCCCTGCGCGGTGTCCACGAGAAACACCCGCCCCGGCTGCAGCCGGCCCTTGCTCACGATATCCTGCGGCGGAATATCCAGCACGCCGGTTTCGGAAGCGAGGACGACCAGGCCGTCCTTCGTGATGCAGTAACGCGACGGCCGCAGTCCATTGCGGTCGAGGATGGCGCCGATCTGCGTCCCGTCGGTGAAAGCAATCGCGGCGGGTCCATCCCACGGCTCCATCAGGCAGGCGTGATATTGGTAAAAGGCGCGGCGCGCCGGATCCATGTGCTGGTCGTTCGACCAGGGCTCCGGGATCATCATCATGATCGCATGCGCGAGAGGGCGGCCGGCGAGCACGAGGAGCTCGAGCGTGTTGTCGAACATCGCCGAGTCGCTGCCGTTCGGGTTGACGATCGGCAGGGCCTTCTTGATGTCCTCGCCAAACACCTCGGATTCGAACAGCGCCTCGCGCGCGTGCATCCAGTTGATGTTGCCGCGAAGCGTGTTGATCTCGCCGTTGTGCGCGACGTAGCGATACGGGTGCGCGCGGTCCCAGCTGGGAAAGGTGTTCGTGCTGAACCGCGAGTGCACGAGGCCGAGCGCCGTTTCCATTGCGGGGTTCTGCAGGTCGGGAAAATATTTCCCGAGCTGGTCCGTCAGGAGCATGCCCTTGTAGACGATCGTGCGGCAGGAAAGGCTGGCGACGTACCAGAACTCCGCGCCGCTCATCGTCGACGTCCGGATCTCGGTGTAGGCGCGCTTGCGGATGAGGTAGAGCTTCCGCTCGAAAGCCGCGTCATCGGCGAGCGCCGGATTTCTCCCGATGAACACCTGACGGATCGTGGGCTCGTAGGCCTTCGCAGTCTCGCCGAGCGAGGCGTTTTCGGTGGGAACGGTCCGCCAGCCGAGGAACGTCTGGCCTTCGGACTGGATGATCTGCGCGAACTTTTCCTCGACCCGCCGGCGGACGGTCGGGTTGCGCGGGAGGAAAATCATCCCGACCCCGTACTGGCCCGGCTCCGGCAGCGGGATGCGGGCTTTCCTGGCGGCTTCCTGGAAAAACTTGTGCGGCAGCTGCAGCAGCACCCCGGCGCCGTCGCCGGTGTTGGCCTCCGCGCCGCTCGCGCCGCGGTGATCGAGATTGGTCAGCACCTGCAGCGCCTGCTGCAGGATCTGGTGGGATTTGCGCCCGTGCATGTCGACGACGAACCCGACGCCGCAGGCATCGTGTTCGAACCACGGATCATAGAGTCCCTGCTTCGCCGGACGGCCGAAAGAATTCACAGGGGGAACCGCCGGGAACGATCGGGAAGCGGGCTGTGGTGGGTTCGACATCGGAAAATTACGGAGTGGTAGGAGCTGGTCTTATGCCATGAGGCGCAAGCGGGGTCGGCGGATGCGCGGGGTGGTCAAACGGGGACAAAAAAAAGGCCGGTCGCTTTTTGCGAGAGCCGGCCCGGAGCGTTTTTAGTGCGGAGAGCTCTCAGCGTTAGAAGAAGCGAATCGTTTTGGTGGCCATCTTGGCGTGCTCCTCGTCCGAGCATCCCGCGTTGGTCGGGACATCGAGCGCGGTTTCGGTGGATTTCACCAGGTCGTTGCTCAGAAGGTAATTCTCCACTTCCTCGCCCGAGACGTCCGCCAGCATCACGCCATCGATCTCAACGCAGGGCGAGAGGGGCTGTCCCGACTTCTGTACCATTTCCGCGTAATGGGCGCGGTTGTTGATGATATCGATATCCTCGAAGGCCAGATGGTATTTGCGCATGATGCCGCGAACGCCGTTGGACCAGCCGCACGAGGGCTTGAGGTAGGCTTTGATTGTCATGCGATAGGATGAACGGAACGCAAAGTGGCGCAAGGTATAGGACGCGTTTCCCGGCGAGCAAGCGGAAGTTTCGTGAAACTTGTCATATCCCGCGCATTTTTCCCGCGGATCGCACGGACGAGCCGGATCGGAACTCGGGCCTTCGCGGTCATCTGCGCGATCCGCCGGAAAAATTCCGGTCACGAGCGCAATCCACGGCGAAAGTCGGTCGGGGTCTGCCCGGTTTTCTGGCGAAATTGCCGCGAGAAGAAAAAAATATCCCGGAAGCCGAGCGCCTCCGCGATCATTCCGATCGTCAGATCCGATTCCGAAAGCAGCTGGCGCGCCCGCTCGATACGCGCATTGATCGCATAGTCCTGCGGCCGCGAGCGCGTCACCTTGAGAAAGACGCGCGAGAAATGATCGACGCTGTAGCCCGCCCCCCGCGCGAGGGCCGCAATCGTCGGGACGCGGCCTGGGCTTTCGCGGATGCGCGCCGCCGCCTGGAGGACAACGTCGCGATGATGCTGGTCGAGGCCCGCCGCCGCCTTGACCGTCGCACCCTCCTCCCGGACCAGTTCCATGAGCAGCGCGCCGAGCATCTCGCGAGCCACGGGAGCGCCATCGGGATCGCCGGCGAGTTCGATGACCCGGCGCATCATGCCGTCGAGCAGATCGAGCTGCCGCGAGTGCAGGACCTCGAAGGGCGGAGTGAAAGCGGATAAAGGCAAATTTCTCCCGCGACGCTGAAGACGGAAATGGATGAAATTGATGCCGAGGGGCGCCGCGAGATCCTGTGAGGCTTCATACCGCCGCCCGGGACGCATCCAGATGCAGGCCCCCGGAACCAGCGGCACCTCGCCCTGATCGGTTTTCATCCGCCCGCGCCCGGCCCAGACAAACCAGAGATCGTAATCATGGAGCCCTCGCGCCCAATCGGCGCCAAGGTGCCAGCCCGGTTCGCAACGCACGCGCCCGGCGTGGCCGAGGGCGACTGCGAACGATTGACCGGCGAGTTTCATTGGAACGGATAACTACAAATAAATAACGGGGGGGTGCATGGCAGGACAACCCCAATTCGGCTAGCGTTGGGCGCAATCGTTTTCCCATGAGCACCTCCCCCACCCCGGAAGTTTTATTCGACGTCGTCGCCGACATGCATGCGCCGGAGTTGTATCAGCCGAGGGGCGTGGCCGACGGCGTCGAGCGCCTTTCGGACATCGGCCCCGAGCAGATCGCGTTTTATCGCGACCAAGGTTATCTCGTGGTTCGCCAGGCCTTCAACTCCGATGAAATCCAGGATGCGATCGAGGGTCTGGTCGACCTCATCATGGGCAAGCGCCCGGATTTCAAGCACGTCTATTTCGAGGGCAAGGCGAAGGAGATCCTTCCCACGCTCGGGCCGGACCAGCGTCAGGATGCCGTGCGAAAGATCGGGATGTTCATCGAGTTTGACGCCCGGTTGAAGGCGATATCGCACCACGCGGGCCTGCTCGCCGTGCTGAAGATGCTGCTCGGCGGGCCCGAAGCGGAAATGTTCCAGGACATGGCGCTGATCAAGCCGCCGCGCCTCGGGCGCGAAAAGCCGTGGCACCAGGACAAGGCCTATTTCGAATACGCGCTGCGCACGCCGGTGGTCGGCGTGTGGATCGCCCTCGACGAGGCGACGGTGGAAAACGGCTGCATGCAGATCATGCCCGGGCGTCATAAGGAAGGCCCCATTCTCCATTTCCAGCGGCGCGACTGGCAGATCTGCGACAACACCATGCTCGGGCAGAAGTCGATCGCGGTGCCGTTGAAGCCGGGCGGGCTTCTCTTCTTTGACGGCATGATGCCCCATGGCACGCCGCACAATTCCTCGCCAAACCGCCGGCGGGCCCTGCAATTTCACTATGCCCCGGCCGGAACGACCAAGGTCGAAGCTGCGGAACGGTTGAAACATTTCGGCGCGGAGGGAAAGAACGTCACCTGCTGAGGTGGCGCGCGTCGCCCCGACGCGCTGGCCTCTCGCTCCCGGTTGCAGGCTGCCTCGCACCTCCAGCACGATGGGGCGGAGCGCTTCCCCTTTTTCCTAGCCGCGCCTCGCGGGCTCGCCTATCACGCACGGGATGAAAGTGCTCGTGACCGGCGCGGCCGGATTTATCGGCTATCACGTCACGCGCCGGCTGGCTGAAACGAAACGCTGCGAGGTTCTCGGCATCGACAACCTCAACGACTACTATTCCGTCGAGCTCAAGCGCGCCCGGCTGGCTGAGCTCGAAAAACTGGAGGACGTTCGCTTCCTCAAGGCGGACTTTGCCGACGCGGCCGCCTTCCGCGGAATTTATTCCCATTTCCAGCCCGACTACGTGATCCATCTCGGCGCCCAGGCAGGTGTCCGCTACAGCATGGAAAATCCGGCGGCCTACGTGCGCAGCAACCTGGAAGGTTTCGCCAACGTGCTCGAGGCATGCCGTCACGCCCCGCCGAAGCACCTGGTGTTCGCCTCCTCGAGCAGCGTTTACGGGGCAGGCGCGACTGTGCCCTTCCAGGAGGATGCCGATACCGACCAGCCGATCTCTTTTTATGGCGCGACCAAAAAGAGCAACGAGCTGATGGCGCATAGTTACGCGCATCTGTTCGGCCTGATGATCACGGGGCTGCGTTTTTTCACCGTCTACGGGCCGTGGAGCCGTCCCGACATGGCGCCGACGATTTTTTCCAAGGCGATCTGCGGAGGAACTCCGATCCGGCTCTTCAATCACGGGAAATGTCGGCGCGACTTCACCTATATCGACGACATCGTCGACGGCGTGGTGAAAGTCCTCCTCTACCCTCCCGCGGCCGCGCCGGTCCCGCCGTTTCGGATTTTCAACATCGGGCATAATCGGCCGGTCGAGGTCCTGCTTTTCGTGCGGATGCTGGAGCAGCTCCTTGGCCGCACCGCGCAGGTCGAACTGCTTCCGCCGCAGCCGGGCGACATGCTGGAAACCGGCGCGGACATCTCGCGTCTCCATGCGGCGATCGGATTCACGCCGCGCGTTTCGCTGGACGACGGCCTGCGTCATTTTGTCGAGTGGTTCAAAACCTACCATGACGTGAAATGAAAACGATCCTCCTCCTCGTCTGCTCCAATATCTTCATGACGCTCGCCTGGTACGGTCACCTGAAATTCAAGTGGCTCGAGGGCAAGTCGATCTTCGTCGTGATTCTCGTCTCGTGGGGCATCGCCTTTTTCGAATACTGCCTGATGGTCCCCGCCAACCGCTCAGGTTATTTCACAAGCGGGCTGAGCGGGTACCAGCTGAAGATCATCCAGGAGTGCATCACGCTCGTCGTGTTCGTCGTGTTCGCGTGGCTCGTGCTGAAGGAGCGCCTGACGTGGAATTACGCGGTCAGTTTCGCGCTGCTCCTCCTCGCGGTATGGTTTGCCACCGCGTTCAAGCCGTTGGCTGCACCTCCTTCGCATTAGGAGTTCCGGTCCGCGCTTGCATCGGGACGCGCGCGGCGCTCACCCTTCCTTTTCATTTTCAAACCAACCTCAGCTCAATCTCACATGTCCAAAGCCGCACCCGCCAAAGCCGCACCCAGCTCCTCCGTCCCTCACGCGCGCGATAAAAACATCGAGCTCGCGCTCTCGTCCATCAGCAAGCAGTTCGGCGAAGGCTCCATCATGCGCCTCGGGAGCAACACGAAGATGAAGGTCGAGACGTTGAGCACGGGCTCGCTCGCGATCGACCTCGCGCTCGGCGTCGGCGGCCTGCCGAAAGGCCGCATCATCGAAATCTACGGGCCGGAATCCTCCGGCAAAACCACGTTCTGCCTCAGCGTCATCGCCGAGGCGCAGAAGCAGGGCGGGCTCGCGGCGTTCATCGACGTCGAGCATGCGCTCGATCCGAAATACGCGCGCGTCGTCGGCGTGAATCTCGACGACCTGCTCGTCTCCCAGCCGGACTCGGGCGAGGACGCGCTCAACATCATGGAGACCCTGATCCGCTCGAACAGCATCGACGTCATTGTGCTCGATTCCGTGGCCGCCCTGATCACCAAGGCCGAACTCGATGGCCAGATGGGCGACATGACGATGGGCAGCCAGGCGCGGCTGATGTCGCAGGCCATGCGCCGGCTCACCGCCGTCGTGAGCAAGACCAACTGCGTCTGCATTTTCACCAACCAGATCCGCGAGAAGATCGGCGTCATGTTCGGCAACCCCGAAACCACCTCCGGCGGCCGGGCCCTGAAATTTTTCTCCTCGGTGCGCATCGACATCCGCCGGAAGGACCAGATCAAGACGCCGGAGGGAAAAGTCATCGGCAACCGCACGAAGATCAAGGTCGTGAAGAACAAGGTCGCGCCGCCGTTCACCGTGGTGGAGTTCGACATCATGTACTACGAAGGGATGTCCTCGACCGGTTCGTTGCTGGATTTGGCGTTGGAGATGGAAATCGTCCAAAAGCGCGGTTCATGGTTCAGTTACAACGGAACCCAACTCGCCCAAGGTCGCGATGCGGCCATGGA
>JAQGON010000205.1 GCA_028293565.1 Verrucomicrobiota bacterium
TCGCCGAGTTCACCGAGCGTCTTCGTGCTGTTGGCGGAGAGCCCTTGGAGCACGTCTTTCCGGCTGAGGGCAAAGTCCTTTTTATCCAACTGAAGGACCGCCGTGGTGTGTTCGTATTTGGTCACGATGATTTCGATTTTAGTTTTGTTTTCCTGCAAAAAGGGAGCGGCGCAGCCGGCTTACTTTCCGCCTCCGGCGTTGGCCGCAGCCGGCGCGTTTGGCAGCGGCGGCGCGAGTTGAATCTGGGTGAGTTGCTGCGCCTGCAATTGCCGCAGCGCGGCCAGTTGCACCGGCGTCAGCACGTCCCGTGCTTTCGCGAGGGCGGCATCGGTCACCGGCGCGGTCCAGTCGAGCATGTTCATGCCCTGCTGCTGCATGACCTGCGCGACCCTCCGACCGATATCCTGCGGCGTGAGGAACGTGCCGTTCATCGTCGCGTTCGGCGCCGGCGTCGCCTGCGGGGTGAAGCGGTTTTGCGCGAGGATCTGCGCCAGCTGATTCGCCTGCTGCGCGGTGAGCGGTTCATCCGCATCGTAGAGCCGCCCGGCGATTTGCTCGGCAACATTCCGCTCGGGAATCGAACTCGAATACTGGGCGAACTGCCGAAAGCGCTCCTCCCCCAGCAGCGCGCGCAGCTTCGCCTGGGTCGTCTGCTTCTTTTCCCGGATGAACCCCTCTAGCCGCGCGCGCTCCTCGGGATCCGAGGGCATGTTGCCCACGCCGAGTCCTTGCGTGCGCAACGCGCCCATGAAATCGAGTTCGTCCGCCAGCGTCCCTTTCAGTTCGCCGATCACCAGCTCATACTGCTCCGCCGAAAGCCCCGCTGTTTTTAAAAAGCGGTCGTAACGGGCCCTCACCCGCAATTCCTGCTGCCGGACAAACGGCGCGTGCGTCTCGGGATGCTCGAGCACGTAGTCCATCGCCGCGCCCTGTGACGGCGCCCGGCTTGCCATCGGCGCTTCCGCTGGCTTGTCGGCACTCGTACGCGCTTCGCCCAGCTCCTTCTCCACCGACGCCACGCGAACATTAGATTCGGCCACCCGTTTTTCCATGGTCCCAAGCTGCGTGCGCAACGCGTCGCGCTCCGTGCTGACCGCCGTCAACGCCGCTGCCACTTCGCGCGCTTGATTAGATTGATAGACTGCCGCGCCCAACGCCAGCAATGCGATGACACCCGCAGTTCCACTTACGATTTTTGTAGTGCTCATAAACGTCAAAAGCTTCGCCGCCACGATTGCCCCGCTGCCCGCAGTTCCCGCCAGCGCCGCACTCGTCACGCTCGCCGCCAGCCCAGCCGGCGCCGCCGCGACGGCTTGGTTCGCGAGGGCCACGCCCAACGCCGCCACGGTCGAGGTCACGCCCCGCCGGCCGAGCATCACGTGCAACTTGTCGAGCGCGCGGGTCACGCGCACTCGCGCCGCGTCCTCGCTCGTCCGCAACGACGCGCCGATATCGGCGAACGACCGCCCCTCGAAAAACCGCAGCAGCACCGCCTCGCGGTCCGCGTCATTCAAACCATCCATCGCTCCGTCCAGCAACGGCCTCAGCCGCTCCCATTCGGCGCCCGCGGGCGCGTCCCCAGCCTCCAATTGTTGCATGAAGTGAGCCTCCTGTTCGCGGACCCGCCGCCGCCGTTCGCCGCGCACCACGTGGGCCGAGGCATTGCGTGTGGCGGTATAGAGCCAGCCCGCGAGCGCCGACCGGTCCGCCAACGCGCGGGCATCGCGCGCCAGCGCGGTGAAAACTTGTTGAGCGACATCCTTCGCGAGATGTGCGTCGCCCCCGACCCGCCGCAGCGCCGCACTATAAACGAGGTTCACGTGCCGCTGCACCAATTCTGCGAATGCCTCCTCGGAGTGTTCGTCGGCGTAGCGCTGCAGTAATTCGGGGTCGGTCGACATCGTATTTCGACCCATAGTAGCCGCCGACCCAAAAACCGAACACAGAAACCGTGACTTTGTTTTCCTCGGCACTCGGGCGAGCCGCCCGCAACATTTCCCGCTCTGCGCGCACCTTCGGCGACTCCTCGTAGCCCGCCGCTGTCGTGCCAGTCATGAAAGTTGGTAATCTCCACCCTACTGTATCGGCCTTATTCTGCCCGGCGGAACTTGTGGCACTGAGGATCGACGAGTCTCCGTCCCACCAGCAGCGTCAAGGGCGTGTCGAGTCCTCATTCGGTTCAGCCTGAGGCAGCCATTCGACGCCACCGAAAGCCGAGCGGAAGCAGAAACCGACAAGTCGAATGTCCCCTGCCCTCTCCTGCGAATAGGTAATGGCCCGGACGCCTTAATATCGGCCTCCTGAATCAGCAACCTGTCACCTTTCCTCCGGCGCGGCTGTTGTTATAGGAACGCACATGTCTGACGCCGAACTATTGCGCCGTTACGTCGAGACCGGCTCACAGGACGCCTTCACCGAATTGGTGCGCTTGCGCATCGGCCTCGTTTACTCGGCTGCGCTGCGCCTGACCCACGGCGATGCCCATCGCGCCCGGGATGTGACGCAGATCGTCTTCTCCGACCTCGCCCGCAAAGCCCCATCCCTTTGCCACCACCGCGCGTTGGTCGGCTGGCTCTTCACCAGCGCCCGTTACGCGGCGGCCACGCTCGCCCGATCCGAGCGGCGGCGTCTCGTTCGGGAACAGGAGGCTCATCTCATGCATGAAGATTTGGCTTCGCCTGACGCAGAAATCCCCGCCGAACGCCTGCGTCCGCTACTCGACGACGCCCTCCACCAACTTACGGACATCGATCGCCGCGCCCTACTGCTCCGATTTTTCGACGGTTGTTCGATGGCGGAACTCGGCGGATATTTGGATCTGTCCGAGTCCACCGCAAAAAAGCGCGTGGAGCGCGCGTTGGAGAAGCTGAGAGTCCTGCTCGCGAAACGC
>JAQGON010000216.1 GCA_028293565.1 Verrucomicrobiota bacterium
GGGGACGCCGGTGGTGCTGGTGAACGTGGAGGAAAGCAGCGCGTTCCAGCTCGCGCCCGAAATCCTGCCCTATCTCGGCCGCGTGCCGTCGAATGTCTACGGACGTCCGCTGGCCTGGCTCGGCGCCAGCGGAATCCAACCCGTCGATCCCGAGGTCGCGAAGTTTCTCCATCTGGAAAACCAGTCGGCGGTCGTCGTGAGCGAAGTGCTGGAGGGCAGTCCCGCGGAGAAGGCCGGGATGAAGGCGCGCGACCTCATTCTCGCCATCGACGGGAAGCCGCTCCCGCGGCTGAAGCCCGATCGGGTGGTCGTCGGCTACGTCGACCGCGAGGTCGAGCGGCGCGCGCCGGGGGCGGCAATGTCGCTGACCGTGCTGCGCGGCGACGCACACGTCGAGCTGAAGACGGTGCTGGGCGACGAGCCGCGGCTGATGAGCGAGGCGGACCGGAAATATTTCGACCGGCTCGGGTTCACCGCCCGCGAGCTGATCTTCGGCGATGCGGTGGCGCTGCGGGTCCGGATGCGCGAGGCGACCGGGGTCATCGCGCATTTCGTGAAGCCCAACGGGCCGGCGGCGGTGGCGGGCCTGCGCACCGACGACTGGATCAAGGAAATCGACGGCGTGGAGGTGACCTCGTTCGCGACCGCGGCGCAGAAGCTGGCCGAGATCGAGGCCGATGTGCAGCGCGCGGAATTTGTGCTGCTCGTCAGCCGCGCCGGCGAGACGGCGGTCCTCCGGGTCAAACTGAAATAAGGCCGCGCATGTTCACCGGACTGGTCGAGGAGCAGGGGACGGTGGCGGCATTTTCCGCCGACGGCGGCGGATGGCGGCTGCAGGTCTCGGCCCGCGCGGTGCTCGACGGCGTTGCGATCGGGGACAGCATCGCGGTCAACGGCTGCTGTCTGACCGTTACGCACGCCGACCGCGGATCGCTGACCTTTGACGTGCTCGGCGAGACGCGGCGCCTGACCAGCTTTGCCTCGTTAAAAAAAGGCGGCGCCGTGAACCTGGAGCGGAGCCTGCGGTTCGACGGAAAGGTGGGGGGGCATTTTGTGACAGGCCACATCGACGGCACCGGCGTCATCGAGCTCGTCGAACGTCGCGGGCCGGACACGATCCTGCGGGTCGGCGCGCCGAAAGGGTCGGGCCGCCATCTCATTTCCAAGGGGAGCATCGCGGTCGACGGCGTTTCGCTGACGCTGGCGGAAGTCGGCGGCGATTCATTTTCCGTGTGGCTCATCCCGCACCCGCTGGCGGCGACCAACCTTGGCGCGAAGGAAGCGGGCGACCTGGTGAATCTCGAATTCGACCTGTTGGGAAAATATGTGGAGAAACTTTTGGCGGCCCGCCAAGGTTGATGTTCGAGATGCGCGCCTCGCTCCAAGCCCTGACCGCCGAGTTGAAACGCCTCAAGGCGAGCGGGGTGAAGTCGCTGTCGGTTTCCGACGAAAGCATGAAGGCGCTGCGCGCAGTCGTCGCCGCGCGGGCGAAAGGCGCGCCGGCCGCGGCGCCCGCGAAGGAATCGAGCGTGCCCGCCATCGCGCCCCCCGAAATCGCCGAGGCCGTGGCTCGCGTGCGCGAACCGGCGCCGGAATTCGCGGCGAAACCGGCTGCGCCGGGCGGCCCGCCGGTGCCGGAGCCGGCGCCGTTTGACCTGCCGGAGGGAGACAAGCCCTCCCGCTGGGCTTCGCTCCGCGAGCGGGTGCTGCGCGATGCCGTGTGCTGCGCGCGGGTGCGTCCGGGAAAGCAGGTCGTCTTTGGCGTCGGAAACCTCGATGCGAAGATCATGTTCGTCGGCGAGGCGCCGGGCGGAGAGGAGGAAGTCCAGGGCGAGCCGTTTGTCGGCCCCGCGGGACAACTGCTCACGAAGATGATCACCGGAATGGGACTGGCGCGGAGCGACGTTTACATCGGGAACATCATGAACTGGCGTCCCGAAATGCCGCTCGACGCCGGCGGCGTCCAGTATGGCAACCGTCCGCCGACGGCGCAGGAGATGGCCTACTGCCTGCCTTACCTGAAGGCGCAGGTCCGCGTGGTCGATCCCGACGTGCTCGTCGCGCTTGGGGCCACCGCGGCGCAGGCGCTGCTCGGCCCGGGCAGCTTCAAGGCCCTCGGCGAGGTGCGCGGTCGCTGGCACGAGTTCGCTGGCAAGCCAATGATGGTGACGTATCACCCGAGCTATATTTTGCGCAACCAGTCGAACCGCTCAAAGCGCCTGATCTGGGAGGACCTGCTGAAGGTGATGGAAAAAGTCGGGCTCCCCATTTCCGAGAAACAGCGCGGTTTCTTCCTGGAGCGGTAGCGGCGCGTCCCCGACCGGCGATTTCGGCATCGCTGGCTCCGTGCATCGCTTCTCCGGACGGAGTCGGGAATTCGCCGGTCGAAGACGCAGCGTTACGGGACCACCCGCAAGAGCTCGGCCTTGGCGCGGGCGAACTCGAGTTTCAGGTTCGCGACCTCGGCCTCGAGTCCCGCGGGGCCGCGGGTCTTGGCCTGCTGCTCGATCGCGCCGGCGACGTCCCGCAGGGCGATCGCGCCGAGATTCGCCGAGCTTCCCTTGATGGTGTGGGCCGTCCGGGAAAATTTCGCGGTGTCGCCCGCGGCGAACGAGGCATCCAGTTCCTCGATCCGTTTCGGTGTGTCCTCGAGAAACATGTCGCGGATCTCGCGCACGAAGGCGTCGTTGTCGCCCGGGTTGAGCGCGCGAAGGTTCTCAATGGCTTCGAGATCGATGACAACCGGGGCGGACATGGGAAAGCGAGGGAGTTAATGCGCCGCCGACGGCGTGCCGGCAAGAACACAATGATTTGATGATAAGGATGATGACCCGGCGCAAACGAACATATCATGAGATGAGCATGCGTTGATATTGCTCTTGCCGTACCGGCGGCCCCGCGATTTGTTCAACGTCTTCTTATGGCCAACAAATTTGTCTTCTCCTCTGAATCCGTCGGCGAAGGGCATCCGGACAAGGTTGCGGATCTCATTTCCGACAGCGTGCTCGACGCCTGCCTGGCGCAGGACCGGCTGAGCCGCGTGGCCTGCGAGACGATGGTGAAGTCCAACATGGTCATCCTGGCGGGCGAGATCACGACCAAGGCGAAGCTGAATTACGAGGCGATCGTGCGCGATGCCATCCGGGAGATCGGCTATACGAACAAGGACGACCTCTTCCACGCCGACACAGTTTTCATCAACAATTACCTGACGAAGCAGTCCGACGACATTTCCCAGGGCGTGGACGCGAAAAAGGCGAAGGGAAAGAAAACGGCGGAGCAGGGCGCCGGCGACCAGGGCCTGATGTTCGGCTACGCGTGCAATGAAACCCCCGAGCTGATGCCGACGCCGGTGATGTTCGCCCACCGCCTGGGGCGTTTGCTCACGAAGCTCCGCAAATCCGGACGCGTCGAATGGCTCCGGCCGGACGCGAAGTCGCAGGTCTCGATCCGGTATGAAAACGACCGGCCCGTCGAAGTCGTGAACGTCGTCATCTCCACGCAGCACACCGAGGATGTCACCCACCGGGAAATCGAAAGCTACCTCATCGAGAACGTGATTCGGAAAGTCATCCCGAAGCGGATGCTGACGAAGCGCACGCAGTTTCTGATCAATCCGACGGGGCGTTTTGTCATCGGCGGACCCCAGGGCGATTCCGGGCTGACGGGCCGCAAGATCATCGTCGACACCTATGGCGGCTGGGGCCGTCACGGCGGCGGCGCGTTTTCCGGCAAGGATCCCTCGAAGGTCGACCGTTCGGCCGCGTACATGTGCCGCTGGGTCGCCAAGACCATCGTGGCCGCCGGGCTGGCCGATCTCGCGGAACTGCAGGTCGCCTATGCCATCGGCCATCCGGAGCCGGTCAGCGTGTATGTCGACACGATGGGAACAGGGCGGGTGAGCGACGAAAAGATCGCGCGCGCCGTCACCCGCGTCTTCGGCTTCAAGCCGGCGCAGATCGTTTCCCAGCTGAATCTTCTCCGCCCGATTTACCGGCAGACGACCAACTACGGCCACTTCGGCAAGGCCGGTCTGCCGTGGGAGCAAACCAACAAAGTCGCCGCCCTCCGCGCGGCGGTGAAATAACACCCGCATCACCATGGCCAACACCCCCACCAAATCCGCGCGCAAGCCGGCCCCCGATTTCCAGGTTCGCGACCTCACGCTCGCCGACTGGGGCCGCAAGGAAATCACCATCGCCGAGCACGAGATGCCCGGCCTGATGTCGGTGCGGCGGAAATTCGGCCCCGGCAAGCCGCTCAAGGGCGTCCGCGTCACCGGCTCGCTGCACATGACGATCCAGACGGCCGTGCTGATCGAAACGCTGAAGGAGCTCGGCGCCGACGTGCGCTGGGCGTCGTGCAATATTTTCTCCACCCAGGACCACGCCGCCGCCGCGATCGCCAAGACCGGCACGCCGGTGTTCGCATGGAAGGGCGAGACGCTCGAGGAATACTGGGACCTGACGCTCAAGGCGGTCTCGTTTCCCGGCGGCAAGGGCCCGCAGCTCGTGGTCGACGACGGCGGCGACGTGACCCTGCTCATCCACAAGGGCTGCGAGCTCGAGGAAGGCAGCGACTGGGTCGGCACGGCGTCGGCCTCGCATGAGGAGCAGGTGATCAAGAATCTCCTCAAGCGCGTCCACAAGGAGGACCCGCTGCGCTGGACCACGCTCGCGAAGGAGTGGCGCGGTGTCTCCGAGGAGACAACGACCGGCGTGCACCGGCTTTATCAGATGCTCGAGAAGGGCAAGCTCCGCGTGCCGGCGATCAACGTCAACGACTCCGTCACCAAGTCGAAATTCGACAATCTCTACGGCTGCCGCGAGTCGCTCGCGGACGGACTCAAGCGCGCGACCGACGTGATGATCGCCGGCAAGGTGGCGTGCGTCTGCGGCTACGGCGACGTGGGCAAGGGCTCCGCGCATTCGCTCAAGGGCTTCGGCGCGCGCGTGGTGGTGACCGAGATCGATCCGATCAACGCGCTGCAGGCCGCGATGGAGGGTTTCGAGGTGAACACGATCGAGTCGACACTCGGCACCGCGGACATCTACGTCACGACGACGGGCAACCGCGACATCCTCACGCTCGAGCACATGCGGAAGATGAAGGACCAGGCGATCGTCTGGAACATCGGCCATTTCGACAACGAGATCCAGGTCGACCGGCTGAACACCTCGGACGCGAAGCGCACGAACATCAAGCCGCAGTACGACCTGTATACGTTCCCGAACGGCACGAATATCTATCTGCTGGCGGAGGGACGCCTGGTGAATCTCGGCTGCGCGACGGGACATCCCTCGTTCGTGATGTCGAACAGCTTCACGAACCAGACGCTCGCCCAGCTCGACCTCTGGAAAAATCGCGACCGTTACAAGGTCGCGGTCTACCGGCTGCCCAAGCACCTCGACGAGGAAGTGGCGCGCCTTCACCTCGACAAGATCGGTGCGAAGCTGACGAAGCTGACGAAGGCGCAGGCGGAATATCTCGGCGTGCCCGTCGAGGGCCCGTACAAGCCCGAGCACTATCGGTACTGAGCCAGCCGTCGTGAAGTGGGAAAAACGATGCCGTAGGTGATCGCGGAGTCGTCGAGCGTCGAACCGTTCGCGTTGGCGATCGGCTCCATCAGGAGCCGCTTCACGCCGTCGCGTCCCGGGGAAAACGCTCGAGCATCTCCCTGATCGTCTCGGGTCGTCGTGTAAACGTTCATTCCCCGGAGATGCTGGTAGAATTTCTCCACGTGCGCCCTCCGTCCGCGGTGCAGGTCGCGCTCGCGTCGCCAGCGCATTGAGGGCAATGCGCTCCACCCAAGGCGGATTTGTCCAACGCCGTTGCGCGAGCCAGGTGGAACGCGTTGGACGCTCCGTCCGCGGTTGCCCTTCAGGCATCCCGCCCTTTCTCCACCGGGAAAAAGATGGCGGAGAGGGGGGGATTCGAACCCCCGGTAGGGATTTAAACCCCTACAACGCTTTAGCAAAGCGCCGCTATCGACCACTCAGCCACCTCTCCGAAATCAGGTCTGCGAGGCAAACGCGGCGGGCTGAAAGTGCAAGGGCGGATTTCGCCGCGCCGCCATCCGGGCGTTGGCGATGAAAAATGGCGCGCCCGCCGCGGCCTAATTCTCCTCGTCGATCGGACGATTGAGCTCCTCGCGGCACTCCGCCATCACGCGCAGCCAGATCTCGCGCAGGTCGAAAAGTTTCGGGAGGGCCTCCTCGCGGTACGTCAGGACCGCGACGTGCTTCTTCGCCGGCTCCGCGTTGAGCAGCGAGAGCGAGGCGTTGAGGGCGCTCAGGGCGCGCTTGAACAGGCTGATCGCCATGGCGTAGTCGCCGAAATCGAGCGCGTGGATCGCCTGCACCGCCTGCTCCTCGCCGCGATGCAGCGAGGCCAGGTAGCCGAGCGCGAGCGCGGATGGAATCTTCGCGCCGTCGCCGGCGTTCAATTCCCACGGACGCTTCGCGCTCAGGAAAATCGCCTTGGTCGCGATGAAGATCGGGTTCTTGTGCAGCGTGTAGATCTCGTCGTCATCCTCCGACGAATCGATCGCGGCGTCTTCGTCGTCGCTCTCCGCCGAACCGTCGTCGTCGCTCCACGTCCCCTGGCCCCAGCCCATCTGCTCCGCGACGGCGTCGATGCGGTTGGGGTTCTGCCGGAACGCCTCGTAGAATCCGAGATAACGGTGGATGCTGTCGTCCTGCTCGCGAAGGTAGCGTTCCCAATCGAACTCATTCCAGGCAAGCTCACCGCGATCCTCCCATTCATTCTCCGGGCCCCCGTCGGTTTCAAAGTCGCTCATTTGGTGGGGCAAAACTGAGTCCGCGCCGAGATGAAATGCAAATCTAAATCATGTGATCGGCCGGCTCGGTTGCGGGTTGAATTTCACGGGGTCCGCCGGCACGTTGCGGCCACGATGCCGGAGGTGCACCATGAGACGGTTTTCTTCAGCGGACGCGTGCAGGGCGTCGGGTTTCGCTATTCCGCGCTCCAGGTCGCGAAGGAGTTTGAGGTGGCGGGCTTTGTGCAGAATCTCACCGATGGGCGCGTGCAACTCGAGGTCGAAGGCGCGGATGACGAGGTGAAAGGCTTCGTGAACGCAGTGGAGGAGCGGCTGCACGGTTATGTGCGCAAAACGGAGCGCACCGCGGACCGGCGCGCGCCGCAGTTCAGCGGGTTTACGATCCGATGACGGCGGTCGAACTGCGCGGTGTCACGAAGGACTTCACGTTGGGAATGCGCGGTTTGAAACTGCGCGCGGTCGACGATCTCACGCTGCGCCTGGAGGCGGGGTGGATTCACGGGCTCCTCGGCGCGAACGGCTCCGGCAAGAGCACGGTGCTGAAAATGCTGCTCGGCCTGGTCCAGCCGACCGTGGGCGATTGCGCGCTGTTTGGCGTACCGAGCGCCTCCGCCGACGCGCGCCGGAGGGTGGGGTTCCTCCCGGAGGCGCCGTATTTTCATGCTTATTTGACAGGCCTCGAGCTCGTGGAATTCCACGGAAAGTTGAGCGGACTGTCGGGACGAAAATTAAATGAGCGCGTCATGCGCGCCATCGAGTCGACGGGAATGAAGAGCGCCGCGGAGCGCCCGATCGGAACGTATTCGAAAGGGCTGCTGCAACGAATCGGGATGGCGCAGGCGCTGGTCGACGAGCCACGCCTCCTGATTCTGGACGAACCGATGGCCGGCGTGGATCTGGATGGCGTGGAGGCGATGCGGGAATTGCTGCTGCGGCTGAAGTTTGAAGGGGCGACCATTCTCCTGACGTCACATGCGATGAGCGAGGTCGAGGCCCTCTGCGATCGCGTCGCGCTGCTCGATCGGGGAAGGCTGCGATGGGAAGGGGCTCTTGCCGAATGTCGGCCGGACGAAGCGGCGGGCGTGGTGGTGGGTGAACTTGGGCCGGAGGACATCGCGGAGCTTGAGGAATGGTTCGCCCGGCGCGGCTGCGCGCTCGTGGCTGCTTCACGCCGGCCCGAAGGGCTGGAGCGGGCGCTGGCCGAGCGGCGGGGGAGCGGGCGGGATTGACGGACCTTGCACGAACGCAGGCGGCATTGATCGGCTCCTGGCACCGCCAGGGCCTGATCGCCGTCCACACGGTCCGCACGGCGGTCCGCCAAAAAATGCTCGGCGCGTGGGTGCTGCTGGCGGTGGCGCTGGTGATCGGCGCGCTGGCTCTCGGCGAATTCAATTTTGGAAAACCGGAGCTGAAGTTCATCGCCGACCTTGGCTCCGGCGCGATCGCGCTGTTCGGCGCGGCGTTCGCCGCGACCGCCACGATTCAGCTGTTTTTCGAGGAAATGGAACATCGCACGGCGCTCACGCTGCTGGCGCGGCCGGTGTCGCGCGCGGAATTTCTCCTCGGAAAGTTTTTCGGCGTGGCGGCGCTGGTCGCCGCTTACTCCGCGGGCATGACGGCGCTGCTGGCCGCCGTCTTGCGCGTCCGCGAGATGGCGCTTGTTCCCGAGGGGCGCGTCGTCCGCTGCGACTGGGTCGTGATCGTCGGAATCCTGTTGTGGTTGAAGCTGACGGTGGTGGCGGCGTTTTCGCTCGTGGTGGCGAGCGGGGCCCGGGGAAGGTTCTTCGCGACGGCCGTCTGCGCGACGGGATTCGTGCTGGGACACCTGCATGACCTGGCGCATGCCGCCGCAGCGCAAACGAGCTGGTGGCTGCATGCGCTGCTGGCGGATGCCGTCTGCCTGCTGGTGCCGGACCTGGCGTTGTTTTCAGCGGAGAATTATGACGGCGCGTGGAGCGTTCTTCCCTGGCGGATAATTTACGCGCTGGCTTACACGGCGGCGGCATGTGCGCTGGCGGCGGGAGGATTTCGACGGCGTGAACTCTAGGCGCTCGGGATTGATTTCTCTGCTGGCGGGAGTGGCGGCGATGGCGGCAGTGCTGAACGCGGTTCGCGGGCGCTGCGGCCCACGGGCGGATGTCCGCCTTGATTCGTCCGGACTGAGTTGCGGGATCGGAGGCGTGCTGGGAATTTTCTCCGGTCTCCGCGGCGCGGTGGCGGATGCGCTCTGGCTGAGGATGAACGATTCGTGGGAGGCGCGCGATCCGGTGGCGACCGCGAAATGGATCGAGATCGTGAGCGCCGTCGACCCCGGGCCGCTTTATTTTTGGGTGAACGGCGCGCGCGTCGTCGCCTACGACATTGCGCAATGGCGACTCGACGCGGAGGGCGGCCCCGGCGGCGCGGGTGAGGCCGTGCGGCAGCGCATCGCGGAAGAGCAGGGGATGCGCGCGCTCGCGCGGATCGCCGAGGCGATGAAGGCGCATCCGGCGAGCGCTGCATTATGGATCGAGCGCGCCGAGCTCGAACTCTTCTGCGTGCGTGACGTGGAAGCGGCGGCGGCGAGTTTTCGACGGGCCTCCGAACAGCCGGATGCTCCGTTTTTTGCGGCGCGGGTTTATGCGGAACTCCTGCGCAGGCTCGGCCGAAAACGGGAGGCGCTGGAGTGGCTCGTGCAGCTTCATCCGCGGCTGCCTGCGAACGAACCCGCGGCGGATGCCGAAGTGGTGCTGGCCCGGATCCGCGCGCTGGAAGAGGAATTGGGCACGCCGTTCGAGCGTCGCTATCGCCCGATGAAAGAGCCGCGAAGGTTCGACCTTCGTGACCTTCGTGGTGAAAACCCGCCGGTCGGACTTTGACACGTCGCTCCGCGGAGCCCATCAATCGGCGGTGCCTCACCCGTGACGACGCGATTGCTCCCTTTGATCGTGGCCGAATGACCGCTGCCGACTGGAAAACCTGGCTCGCAGCTGCGCGACCGCGCACGCTGCCCGCGGCCGTGGCGCCGGTCCTGGTGGGGTCGGGGCTCGCGTGGCGCGACGGAAAATTCGACGCCCGCGCGGCGGGATTGTGCCTTGGCTTCGCACTGCTTGTGCAGGTCGGCACAAATTTCGCGAACGACTATTACGATTTCATCAAGGGAGCGGACACCGGCGCCCGCGTCGGCCCGCGACGCGCGGTGGCGGCGGGACTGGTTTCGCCGGCCACGATGCGCCGGGCGATGTGGTTCACGTTGGCCGCGGCGTTTGTCTGCGGCCTGGGTTTGATTGCCTGGGGCGGTCCGTGGCTCCTCGTCATCGGGGTCGCGAGCATTCTCTGCGGCGTCGCGTATACGGGCGGACCCTGGCCGCTGGGCTATCTCGGGCTCGGCGACCTCTTCGTGTTCATTTTTTTCGGGCTGGTGGCGGTCGACGCGACTTATTTTGTGCAGGCGGGAAGGATCGGCCTGGATACCGTGCTGCCGGCGATTCCGATCGGGCTGCTCGCGGCGAATATTCTGGTCGTGAACAATTATCGCGACGCGGAGACCGACGCCGTCGCCGGCAAGCGAACGCTGGTGGTGCGGTTCGGCCGGGGTTTTGCCCGCGCGCAATTCGGCGGGTCGCTGTTGATCGCGCTGGCGATCATCCCGGCGGCGCTGGCCCGCCTGGACCATTGCGCGTGGCGCCTGCTTCCGCTCGTGCTGGCGCCGATGGCGTGGCGCCACGCACGGCGGTTGAAACACGAGACGACGCCCGCCGCGCAGATCCATCTCCTCGGCGACACCGGAAAACTGCTGGTCCTTTACGCCGTGCTCCTGACGATCGGCCTCGTCCGGTAGAACGCGTGAGGGCGCAGCCGACGCTCTCAGACGTGCGCGGAGACCTTCGTCTTCAGCGCGGCCTTCGGCATCATCCCGACGATCTGCTCCGCCACCTGTCCGCCCTTGAAGAGCAGCATGGTCGGGATGGCGCGGATGCCGTACTCGACCGCGATCGCGTCGTTCTCGTCGATGTTGACCTTCGCGATCTTGATCTTGCCGTCGAGTTCCGTCGCGAGCTCCTCCAGGATCGGGGCGATGGCCTTGCACGGCCCGCACCACGGCGCCCAGAAGTCGACCAGCACCGGGGTGGTGGCCGAGGTAATGGCGTTTTTGAACGTGTCGGTGGTGAGGTTGGCGATTTTGTCGGACATGATATAGGTAAAAAAAGAGACTTCGTTTCGGGGAATACGCAACTGCGGCCCGGCGCCCTCAGCGCGGAGTGGCCCGCTGCAGGATCTCCGCCAGCTCGGTGGGCTCGACCTGCGCCAGCTCCTTGCCGCGGGTTTTCAGCTCCTCGAAAGTCTTGATGGCCGTCTCCGTCATCCGCCCGTGCGTTTCGTCGGAACCGCCCAGGATGGCGAACTGCTCTCCGGTGGTGATGCGCTTGTGGCCGTCCTGGTTGTCCAGGCCCAGTCCCAGCAGCGCCGCCCGGCGCGGTGATTTTTTCTTTTTGCTCACACTGTCACCGTGCTTTGGTTCGCGCCGGTTTCAAGTGGCATCTCCGCTTCGACGGCGTGACAGACAATGTCGCCGAACGCCTCGTCCTGGGTGAGGCGCAGGCGTTTCAGGCGGGTGAGCTCGAGCACGGCGAGGAAGGTGGCGACCAGTTTCCGCAGCGTGACCTTACCGGGGAACAGGTCGGAGAACAGGAACCGCTTCTCGGTGCGCGTGCGCTCCAGCAGGACCTCCATCTGGTCGGCCACCGTGACCTGCTCGTCGTGAATCTCGCCGACGACAAGTTTTTCGGCGAGGCGGCGCAACACGAGGTTGAAGGCGTTCCACAGCTCGATGCGATCGACCGCCTTCAGCGGACGGTCCAGCGCGTCGCCGGAAAGCGCGGAGACATACCGCTCCATCAGGTCCTGGCGCAGCGTCGCCAGTTCGCCGAGCCGGGCGGCGGCCTCCTTGAATTTCCGGTACTGCAGCAGCTGGTGCACGAGTTCCCAGCGTGGATCGAGCTCCTCGTCCGCGGCATTCGGGTCCACGGCGTGCTGACCCTTCGGCAGCAGCATGCGGCTTTTGATTTCCATCAGCGTCGCCGCCATCACGAAGAATTCCCCCGCGAGATCGAGGTCGAGCTGCTGCATCGCCCGCAGCGCCTCGATGTACTGGCGCGTCACCGACTCGATCGGGATGTCGTAGATATCGAGCTCGTTCTTGCGGATCAGGAAGAGGAGGAGATCGAGCGGGCCTTCGAAGACCTGGAGCTTGATGCGATAGTCGGAGTCGGGAACCACGGCGCGATGGTTGAGGAGGGGTCCGGCGCAGCAAGGGGAAATTCAGCGGCGGCGCAGGAGGGCCACATGAAATCCGTCGGTGTCGTGCCGTGCCGGGAGGATCGTGATCGCCTCGCTGGCGGTGGTGAATCCGAAGGTGCGCGCCAGCTTCTCCCGTCGAAAGTCGGGATGACGGAGCAGGAACGCCTCGACGACGTCCTCGTTCTCCCGGCGACTGAGGGAGCACGTGGCGTAGGCGAGAAGTCCGCCGGGCCGGACGTGGGCGGAAAAACGGGCGAGCAACTCGCGCTGCAGGTCCGCGCGCTCCGCGACGGCGGCGGGCGTCGTCGTCCATTTCAGATGGGGCGAACGCCGCCAGGTCCCGGAGCCGCTGCACGGGGCGTCGACGAGCACGCCGTCGTACGTCCCCGAGGGGCTCGCGACGGTCTGCACGTTTTCGAGCCCGGCCCGGTCGGCGCGGTCGAGCAATTCGTCCAGCGCTTCAGGCCGGATGTCGTGAGCCGTGACCGCCCCGTCGCTCCCGACCAGCCGCGCGAGCTGCAGCGTCTTGCCGCCGGCGCCGGCGCAGGCGTCAAGCCACCGGCCGCCGGGCTCCACGCCGATGCTCTCCAGCACGAACTGCGAGCCGAGGTCCTGGATCTCGATGAGGCCCTTCGCGTAGGCGACGGACTGTGTGACGTCGGCCTCGTCCAGCACCTTCCAGGCGGACGGCAGGGCCGGAGACGGCGTCACGCGCCAGGCCTTCTGGTCAAACTCGTCCGCGACCCGGGCTTCGTCGTCGGTCTGAAGACGCAGCCAGAGCGGGGCGCGCGCGAGCTGGGCCGACAGCTCCGCTGGCGTGAAGACGACAGGACATTCGTCGCTGAACCACGCGGGGAGGAGGGCGGCCGGATCCGCCTCGAGAAATTTGGCGCGGGCGGCAAGCGAGTCCGCCACGGGCCAGTCGCCGCAGATTTCCGCGCGGTAAGCGCGGGTGTCGCGCGTGGCGGCGGCGAGCCAGGCGGCGACTTTCGCGGCGCGCGCCGGCTCGCGTTCCAGCCACGGCTCGATCCAGGGGAGGTAGCGAAGCGTCGTGTAGATGAGCTCGCGATAAAGCCGCCGGTCGCGGGAACCGAACCTCCGCTCGGAGGCGAGCAGCCGCTGGATTTTTGCCGGCAAGGCCTGGTCGCTGCGCCAGATCGGCCGCAGCTGCTGCACGAGACGCAGGTAGACCTGCGCCTGGCTGGTGGCGACGCTCATGATCGATCCGTGCTCTCAGAATCCGATGACGTCCACCTTCACGTTGAAGCCGAAGCGGCTTTCGCGGCGCGGGCCGTCGTAGAGCGTCACGGAGTACTCGACCAGCCAGAGGTTCGAGATCTTGTGCCGGATCCCGTACGACTGCTCGTTGAAGCGGTGCTGGCGGAAATCGTACTGGAGGCGCGCGATCGCATCGTAGGCCTCGTTGATGCGCACCTGGCCCTCGACCCGGTAGTCGTCCAGCTCGTGCCGGAGGAAATTGCTCGAGTACCGCAGCGACCACTGCTCGCCGTCGTGAACCGTGACGCCGGAATTGAACTCGCGCATCGTGAGGGAGCGCGGGGAGAAACTGTCGTAGACGTCGAACTGCAGCCACGTCGCCGGCATCAGCGCGAATTCCGTGTGGATCTCCGACAGGTCGCGCTGCCCCGGCGGCCGGCGGAAGCGAAGATCGGCCGCGACGTTGAAGATCAGCAGATCGCGGGAGCCATAAACCGGATCGCGGGTCTGGATCGTGTTGTCCAGGCCCAGGCGCAGCGTGTTGGTCGCGTGCAGCCGGTCGATGTTGCGCAGGTCGCCGAGATCGAGCGGCGGAAGGTAGGTGCTGAACGCCTCGCGGTCGATCGGGGGAGTGTAGGCCTGGCCCTTGTCCGCCTCCGGGATGTAACGGTACGAAAGCCGGGGCGTGATGAGGTGGCGCAGGCCGTCGATTTTCCAGGCGGGGTTCTTGTAGTCATAGACGGCGCTTGCCCGCAACGCGGCGTCGAAGCCGACCTCCCCGAGCGCACGCGTGTAGGTGCCCTTCCCGCTGGTGGCGCGGTCGTAATAGGTCAGGCGTCCGCCGGCCACCGGCGTGAAGGTCAGCCATTCGGCGGGAGCGATCGTGCGGCTGAGGCCGTAGTACGCATCAACCCGGCGGCTGGTGAGGCCTGGCCCGGTGGTGCCGACGGGATCCTCCTGCAGCACCGCGAGGCTCGAATTGAAACGTTCCGTGAAGCCGCCGCCGACCGACATTGGCAGCAGGTCAAAGCGCAGCTCGGGCAGGCGCTGCTGCACGACCTGGAAGGAATTCGGCTGAAAGCGGGCGAAGAGCGAAACGAGGTAATTATCCCCGGTGTAAACGGTCTCGAGGAAAGTGTCCGGCTGCTGCACCGGAAAAAAAGAGTCGGGCCGGAAGTCGCGCAGCACCTCCGAGTCCTTCCAGTAATTGAGGGCGCCGTTGAACGTCAGGTTGGGCGTGACCTGCTGCTGGTGATCCCAGATGACGAATCCGCGGTTTGCCGGCACCGGACGGCCCAGCACGTCGAGGAGCCGCCGGCCGTGGTCGCGGATGAAGCCGGATTCGAAGTGTCCGCGGTAGTCGCTGTCCTCCGTGCCGCCGTGATAACTCCCGGACGGCCCGAACATGATGCCGCGATTGGTGTAGATCCCGACGTCTCCGCCCAGCTGGAGACCGGCGGTGACCGGCAGGTGCAGGCCAATCTCCGCGATGAGCCCGAGCGAGGCGCGGTAGCCGCCGGTGAGGGAAACGTAGGAGATCAGCGGCTCGTTCAGGTTGTGCTGGAAGAGCCCGAAGACGACCGGCCGCACCTCGCCGACGCCGAGGTTGGCCCCTTCGGCGCGCAGTTTTTGTCCGGGAGTGTAGAAAATGCGCGCCGCATGCAGGGTCGGGACAAACGGCCCGGGTTCCTGGACGGTGGCGCGGGCGTCATTGATCGTCAGCGTGGACTTGTCGCCTGAGGCGCTCGAGCCGGTGATGTAGAGCGGGTATTCGCCCATCCGCAGGTCTTCCAGCGTGTAGGTGTTGTCGGCCAAGTTATACGTGATGACGTTGGCCAGCAGCCGGCGCGGTCCCCGGGTGAGCGTCGCGTGGCCGGTCGCGACCACCCTCCGCGTGACGGTGTTGTACCGGATCGTGTCGGCGACGAGCAGAAGGTCGCCGTAGGCGAGCTGGGCGTTGCCGGTGCCGATCACCTCGTTGGTCTTTCCGTCGTAGACCGTCGGCGACTCGCTCGTGAAGACGGGCTGGGCCGGGTCGGCCGCGGCGGCGAGCGGCCCGAGGACCAGGGCGGCGGCGAGAAAAAGAAGGAGCGAACGACGCATCACGCGCGCAGCAAAAACGGGCGCCCCCGGGCTAGCAAGCCTCGGCCTCGGAGTGTGGCTTATCGGTTTTTTGGGCTTTTGCCGCGCCGCCGCGCTCCCCATGGTTCGCGCGCCATCATGGCCAGAACCATCGACCGCCACTCGGCGGCCCTCAGGGAAATGAACCGGCTCGGCGCGGAGATCCGCGAGCTGGGCAAGTCGCTTGGCCGGGTCATCTCCCGGATCGAGGGCCCGGAGACCTTCGACACGGTGGAGCTCCTGCGCCGGCTGGCCAAGGCCCGCCGCGCGGGCGACACCGCGGCCGAACGCCAGCTGGCCGCGACCGTGTCGCGGCTCCGCCCGGCGGACGCGCTCAACCAGGCGATGGCGTTCACGCTGTACTTCGAGCTGGTGAACCTCGCCGAGGAGAATTTCCGCGTGGATCTGCTGCGCCGGCGCCGCGCCCGCTCCCTCACGGACGAGTCGGCGGAGCCCGTGCGCGAATCCATCGAGTCGGCGGTGCAGGAGCTCAAGCGGCGCGGGGTCGAACCGGGCGCGATGCAGGCGCTCGTGGGCCGGCTGGCGATCGAGATGGTGTTCACGGCGCATCCCACCGAGTCGAAACGGCGGACGCTGCTGACGAAGCTGCAGCGCCTGGCGGAAATCCTGCGCGTGCGGGCGCATCCCGAACTCACGGCCGACACCGCGCTGCTCGACCCCGGGTGCGTGGACCGCGAGGTGGCTTCGCTGTGGCTGACCGACCGGAGCCGCGTCTCGCGGCCGGAGGTGACCGACGAGGCCCGCACCGGCCTGTGGTATTTCGACACGACGCTCTACGACACCCTCCCGCGGCTGCAGGCCGACATGGAACGTGCGCTCGCGCGACATTATCCCGGGGTCAACCCTCCCCGCCGCTGGCTGACCTTCGGCTCGTGGATCGGCGGCGACCGGGACGGGAATCCCAATGTCACGGCTCCGGTCACGGCCGAAGTCCTCCTCCTTCACCGCCGCCTCGCGATCGAAAAGTTGCGTCTGGCCTCGCGCGGCCTCGCACGGACCCTGACCGTGAGCGACCGCCGGGACACCGTGGTTCCGGCCCTGAGAAAAAAGCTGAGCGACACCCTTCATCTCTCCTCGCATCTCGAGGAGCTGGGCCGCCGTTATCCGCATGAGCCGTACCGGCTGCTGCTCGGCGTGCTGCGGGAGCGCCTGACGAAGGCGGTTGGCGAGGTGCGCGACGGAATGCTGCTCACATCGGAGGACGCGGTGGGCGCGTGCCTCGACCGGCGCACGGTGGAGGAGACGCTCGACACGATCCATGCGAGCCTGTCCGCGGGCAAGGGAGGCCTCCTGACGGGTGGCGAGCTCCACGCGATGCGGGACCAGCTGGAGGTTTTCGGGCTCCATGCCGCGCGCCTCGACCTGCGCCAGCATTCGTCGATGCACGAGGCCGCGGTGGCCGAGCTGCTGGGCCAGCCGTTTTATCCGCGGCTGGGCGAGCCGGAAAAAATCAAGCTGCTGCTGACGGCAGCCGCCGGGGCGTCGCCGATGGGCCCTGCGTCGCGGGAAAAACTGTCGGCGGCGACGCGGAACGTGCTGGATCCGCTCGTGCTGGTGGCGCGGGCGGCGGCGACGCTGGGCGCGGACGCGCTGGGCATTTACGTGATCAGCATGACGGCGGGGTTGTCGGACGTGCTCGAGGTGGAGCTTCTCCAGAAACTCGCCGGCGCGGCGCTGCCGATCGCGCCGCTCTTCGAGACGCTCGACGACCTGCGGCGCGCGCCGGAGGTGCTGGCCGCGATGTTCACGCTGCCGGAGCGCCCGGCGCCGGGACACCAGCACGTGATGCTGGGCTATTCGGACTCCAACAAGGACTGCGGTTATTTCACCGCGACCTGGGCGCTGTACCAGGCGCAGGAGTCGATCGCGGCCGTGTGCGCGGCCCACGGCGTGGCGCTGACGCTGTTTCACGGCCGCGGCGGCAGCGTGGCGCGCGGCGGGGGGCCGGCGGCGAAGGCGATCCTCGCGCAGCCGGCGGGATTGCGCAGCGGACGGATCCGCGTCACGGAGCAGGGCGAAGTCCTCTCGACGCGCTATCACGATCCGGATCTCGCGCACCGGATCCTCGAGCAGATGTGTTACGGCGTGATGCTCGGCACGCACGCCGCCGAAAAACCCGCGGAGGTGCCGCCGGAATGGCGGGAGGCGATCGAGACGATGAGCGCGGCGGGCTTCGCCGCGTACAAGGCGCTGGTGCACGACGACCCCGAGTTTCTCGTGTTCTGGAGGCAGGCCACGCCGATCGACGAGATCAGCAACCTGCGGCTCGGCTCGCGTCCGACCTACCGCCGCGCGACGCAGGGCGTGGCGGACCTGCGGGCGATCCCCTGGGTTTTTTCCTGGATGCAGAGCCGGTTCAATTTCCCCGGCTGGTTCGGGCTCGGCACCGCGCTCGAGGCCGTGCTGCGGCGCGGGGCCAAGGGCCGCCGGCTGCTGCGCGACATGCATGCCGGCTGGCCGTTTTTCGCGACGCTGATCGACAACGCGCAGCTGACGATGCGCAAGGCCGACATGGGCATCGCGAACCTCTACGCCGGTCTGGTGGAGGACACGCGCATCCGGCGGCGCATCGGTGCCCTGCTGTTCGCGGAATTCGACCGCGCGGAATCGGCGGTGCTCGCGGTGACGGGACAGCGGCAGCTGCTCGCGGGCGAGCCCGTGCTGCTCCGCTCCGTCCAGCTGCGCAACCCGTACATCGATCCCCTCAACCTGATCCAGGTGGAAATGCTGCGCCGCCTGCGCGCGGGAAAAACGCTCCCGGCGGGCGAAGCGGACGAGCTGCGCGCGGTGATCGAACTTACGATCAACGGGATCAGCGGCGGGTTGAAAAATACGGGGTAGGCCGAGGTCGTCCGGCGAGCGCTGTCGAGCGGGCGCGACGTAGCACGGGTCTCCGACCCGTGAGGCGGGGCTCGAGCCACCGGACAGGTCCGCTGCGCCAGGAGCTCGGGCTCGACGATCGGGTTGGCTGTGTCCAGCCACATGGGTCGGGAGACCCATGCTACCCCGGCGTTCGATGGGAGCCGGCGGCGGTTTCCCGTGTCCTTCGATTCAGGCTAGACCGCCCGTTGGCGCTGACTCACCTTCAAGCCGTCGCTTGTGATCCTTTCCAAAACTGAACTCGATGCCCTGCTGCAGGGCCGGCATGCCTCGCCGCATTCGGTGCTGGGCATGCACCCGCAACGGAAAGGCCGCGCGGCGGGCGTCGTCGTGCGCGCGCTGGTCGCGAACGCGCGGGCGTGCGCCGTCGTCGACGTGACGACCCGGGAGGAATGGCCGCTGGAGTCCGTCGCGCCCGAGGGATTTTTCGAGGGGTTCATCCCGAAGCGGCCGAAGGTGTTCAAGTACCAGCTGAGGCTCGCTTACCCCGGCGGCGAGATCCGCCAGTTTTTCGACCCGTACTCGTTCCTGCCGACGCTCGGACCGCAGGATCTTTACCTGTTCAACGAGGGCACGGAATACCGCATCCACGAAAAGCTCGGCGCGCACCTGCGGACGATCGACGGCGTCATGGGCGTGTCCTTCGCCGTCTGGGCGCCCGCGGCGAGCCAGGTTTCGCTGGTGGGGAACTTCAACCACTGGGACACGCGCTATCACCCGATGCGCTCGCTCGGACAGTCGGGCGTCTGGGAACTGTTCGCGCCGGGACTGGCGGAGGGGGAGCTGTACAAGTTCGCGGTGCGGGACCAGGCGGGGCACGTGCGGCTGAAGAGCGATCCCTACGGCACGTACTTCGAGTCGCCGCCGAACAACGCATCCGTCGTGTGCGACACGAAAAACTTCACCTGGGGCGACGCGGCGTGGATCGAGCGCCGGCGGGCGTCGGCGGACCGGCCCGACCGGCCGGTGTCGATTTACGAGGTGCATCTCGGATCCTGGCGCCGCAAGCCCGAGGACGCGAACCGGCCGCTGGGCTACCGCGAACTCGCGCCGCAGCTGGCGGACTACGTGACCGAGATGGGTTTCACGCACGTGGAGCTGATGCCGCTGGCGGAGCATCCGTTCGACGGATCGTGGGGCTACCAGGTAACGGGGTTCTTCGCGCCGACGCACCGGTATGGGCGTCCGGAGGACTTTGCGTGGCTGGTCGATCATCTTCACCAGCGCGGCATCGGCGTGATCCTCGACTGGGTGCCGGCGCATTTCCCGCGGGACAGTTTCGCGCTGGCCGAGTTCGACGGGACCCACCTCTACGAGCACGCCGACCCGCGGCTCGGGATGCACATGGACTGGGGCACGCTGATCTTCAATTACGGCCGCAACGAGGTCCGCTGCTTCCTGATCGCGAACGCGCTCTCGTGGATGGAGCGCTATCACATCGACGGGCTGCGGGTGGACGCGGTCGCCTCGATGCTGTACCTCGACTACTCGCGCCAGGAGGGGCAGTGGATCCCGAACCGCTTCGGCGGGCGCGAGAATCTGGAGGCGATCGAGTTTCTCAAGCAGGTGAACGACCGGGTGCACCAGTATCACCCCGGCGCGCTGATGATCGCCGAGGAAAGCACGTCGTTTCCGGGCGTGACGAAGCCGGTGAAGGACGGGGGGCTGGGCTTCGACTTCAAGTGGAACATGGGGTGGATGCACGACACGCTGCGTTATTTCGGCAAGGAATCGGTCTACCGGAAATGGCACCAGAACGACCTGACGTTCGGCATGCTTTACCAGTACGCCGAAAACTTCGTGACGGTTTTCTCGCACGACGAGGTGGTGCACGGGAAGGGCTCGATGCTCTTCAAGATGGGGGCGTGGCACATCGCGGAGAAGGCGGCGAACCTGCGCGCGCTGTACGCGCACATGTGGATGTATCCGGGGAAGAAGCTGCTTTTCATGGGCGGCGAGTTTGCGCAGTCGCGGGAGTGGAACCACGACGCGAGCCTCGACTGGCACCTTTGCCAGTACCCCGACCACGAGGGCGTGCGGCTGCTCGTGCGGGACCTCAACCGGCTGTACGCCGCCGAGCCGGCGCTGAGCGAGACGGATTTCAACCCGGCCGGATTCCGGTGGATTTCCTGCCACGACGCCGACGCGGGGGTGATCGCCTATCTCCGGAGCGATCCGGGGGAGAAAAGTTTTTTCGCGGTGATCGGGCATTTCACCGCCGCGTCGCGCACGTTTCGCGTCGGGCTGCCGCGCGCGGGCCGGTGGCGCGAGGTGATCAACACCGACAGCCAGTATTATTCCGGGAACGGGCTGGGCAACGAGGGCGGCCGGGAGACCGGTCCGCAGCCGAGCGACGGGTTTGAGCAGTCGCTCGAGGTGACGCTGGCCCCGTACAGCACGATCGTGTTCAAGTGGCCCGCAGGCTGAGCGGCGGAGGGCTCGCGCGAAAATTGAATCGCGAAAGCGCTGAGGGGTTTGAAACCCGCGCCGGCTTCGTTTTTTCGCTCCTGCGCGTTTCCGCGATCAGGTGCGCTGGGGCTTGGGACGCAGGAGCCGGAAGACCTTCATCTCGCCGCGGTTCTTGAGTTCGATGTGGCCGCGGGGCTCGAGTTCGAACTCGCCGCGGAGCAGGGCGGCGGTCTGTTCGGAAACCTGGGGCACGTTGGGCTCGCCGTGCGATTCGAGCCGGCTCGCGATGTTCACGGTGTCGCCCCAGAGATCGTAGGCGAATTTCGTCGAGCCGATGATCCCCGCGACCAGCGGGCCCGTGTGCAGGCCGATCCGGATCTTCCAGTCGAACTTGTGCCGCAGGTTGAAGCGGTGGATCGCGTCCATCATCGCGAACGCCATCCGCGCGCAGCGCACGGCGTGGTCGGTGCTCGGCACGGGCACGCCGCCGACGACCATGTAGGCGTCGCCGATCGTCTTGATCTTCTCGATGCCCACCTCGTCGCTGAGATGGTCGAACTCCGAGAAAATCTCGTTGAGCAGGCTGACGGTGCGCGCGGCGGGGAGGCCCGCGGCGATGCGCGTGAAGCCGACGATGTCGGCGAACATGACGGTGGCTTCCGGGACGGCGTCGACGATGGTCTGCGCGCCGCTCTTCAACCGGTCGCCGATCGCCTTCGGGAGCACGTTCAGCAGGAGGCGCTCGGACTTGGCGCGCTCCGACTGCAGCTCGGCGAGGAAGGCGCGCTCCTGGTCGCGAAGCCGCTTCTTGTCGAGGGACGCGCCCATGCGCGCGCGGAGAATGACGGGGTTGAACGGCTTCGGCACGTAATCCTCGGCGCCGGCCTCGATGCAGCGCACCGTGCTCGCGACCTCGTCCAAGGCGGTGAGCATGACGACCGGAATGTGCTTGAGCTTCGGGTCGGCCTTCAGCCGGTCGAGCGTCACGAAGCCGTCCATCACGGGCATCATGATGTCGAGCAGTACGAGGTCGAACGACTCGCGCTCCATCAGCTCGAGCGCCTTCTGGCCGTTTTCCGCCCCGGCCGTGGTGAAGCCCATCCGCGCCAGGCGGCGCAGCAGCATCTCGCGGTTCAGCGGCTCGTCGTCGACGACGAGGATCCGGCCCCACGCCGCGGCCACGGGCGGATGGCTGCTGGCGGCGGGGGACACGCTGCTGGCGAAGGGGGCGACCGTCAGGTTCTCCGGCGGCGGCGGGGTGGCGACGTAGCGGTTCGCGAAGGATTCGGAATCGAGGAGCCGGCGGAGGTTGACCGTGGCCTGGTCGATTTTTTCCAGGTCGGCGACGACCTCGGTGCGTCCCTTCACCCGCGCGCTCTCCTGGCAAAGGTCGCGGTAGCCGACGAAGGCGTTGAGCGGCCCGAGGAGACTGCGGCGGAGGCCGATGAGGTCGACCTTGCCGGCCTCGACCTTCCACTGTGCGAGCGAGTCGTTGAGCAGCGTCAGCAATTCGCCGGCCGAGCCGCACAGCCGCTGGAGATCGTCGAGCAGCTCGGGCGGGCCGTTTTCGGCGACGTTTTCGACCAGCATCTCGGAATATCCGATCATCTGGTTGAGCGGCGTGCGCAGGTCGTGCCGCAGGTGCTTGATGGCCTCGTTGTCGGAGGCCGGGGCACCGCTGCCGACGGGGCCGCGGCTCGAAGCGTCGGGCGAACTGGAGACGGGGCTGCTCACGCCGGAGGTTTCGGAAGGAGCGTCTCCATCTTGGCGAGGAGGCTGGCGAGGTCCACCGGCTTGGTTTCGAATTCGTTGCAGCCGGCGGCCAGCGCCTTCTCGCGGTCCTCGGCCATGGCGTGGGCGGTCAGCGCGATGATCGGGATGCCGGCGGTGGCGGGGTCCGCCTTTAGGCGGCGGCTCGCCTCCCATCCGTCCATCCCGGGCAGGCTCATGTCCATCAGCACCAGGTCGGGTTTCTCCTTCTGGGCCATTTCGACGCCGAGGATTCCATCGACGGCGAGCAGCAGTTCGAATCCGCGCTTCTGGAGCCGGCGCGCGAGCATGTCGCGGTTCATTTCATTGTCTTCGACGAGGAGGATCTTGTGCATGGCGGAAAACGGGGATTAGAGGGAGCGGGGAGGAATGGGCGGCGTCGAGTTCCGGCCGCGCTTGCGGAGAAACTCGGTGACGGAGGTGCGCACCTCGTTCAGGAGCTCGGTGCTGGTGTAGCGCCCCTTCTGGAGCACGCGCTCGGCCTGCTGCTGGAGGAGCCGGCGGACCTCGCCGGTGAGGTCAAGCGAGGTCACGACCACCACGGGAATATCCTTCCAGGCGGGGCTCGCGCGCATTTCGCGGAGGACGGAGAAGCCGTCGACTTCGGGCATGAGCAGGTCGAGCAGCACGAGCGAGGGCGTGAAGGTCCGGAGCAGCTCGAGCGCGCGGCGGCCGTTTTCCGCGGGGATCGCCATCCACCCCTCGCGCTCCACGAGCCGCACGATCATCTCGCGCGTCGCGACGTCGTCCTCGACGACGAGAATGGACGTCTCCTTGAGCGGGGCGCTGTGCTTCGCGAGGATCGGCAGGAGCTTCGTGATGTCGATCGGCTTGACGAGATAGTCCGAGGCGCCGAGCGCCGAACCCGCGGTCTGGGCGTCGTCGACCATCGTGAGCAGGATCACCGGCGTTGTCGCGAGCTGCGGGTCGGCCTTGAACTGGGAGATGAGATTCCAGCCGTGCACCTCCGGCTTCAGCGTATCGAGGATGATGACGTGCGGCCGGAAATCCTTCGCATAGGCGAGGGCATTCTCGTCGCTGGAAATTCCGGACACCGTGTAGCCTTCCCTCGGCAGCAGGCCGGCCAGGGCATCGTGGACGCTCTTGTCGTCGTCGATGACCAGCACGCGCGCCGGCGTCGGATGGCCCGGAGCGGGAGGGGGGACGATCACGGCGGCGACCGGCGTGACCGCGATTTTTTCCTCCAGCGGCGGCGCGCCGGATTTGAGGGCGGCGACCTGCGAGGGAATGCGCGCGGTGAAGACGGATCCCTTGCCGGGTTCGCTTTCGACGCTGACGTCGCCCCCCATCAGGCGGGCAAACTGGCGCGAGATGGCGAGGCCGAGGCCGGTGCCGCCGTAGCGCGCGGTGGTGGAGGAGTCGGCCTGCGCGAAACTCTGGAAGAGGCGCCCCATCTGCTCCGCCGTCATGCCGATGCCGGTGTCGACGATGTCGATGATGATGACATCCCCCCGTACGCCGGCTTCGCGGCGGACGCGGAGCGTGATCTGGCCGGCGGTCGTGAACTTCGAGGCGTTGCTGAGGAGGTTGAGCAGGATCTGCCGGAGCTTGGTGGCATCGGCGTGCATGACGCCGATGTCCGGCGAACATTCGACGACGAGGCGGTTCTCCTTTTTCTCGACCAGCGGCGCGACGGTCGTCGCGGCCTCGCGGATGAGGTTTCCGACGTCGAACGACTCAAGGAAAAGGTCCATCTTGCCGGCTTCGATCTTCGATAGGTCGAGGACGTCGTTGATGAGGCCGAGAAGGTGGCGGGCGGCGCTGAGGATCTTGTTGAGGTCGTCGATGGCGCTCTTGTTGCCGCTGTCGTTCGCGTCCTCGAGGAGGATTTCCGAATAGCCGATGATTGCGTTCATCGGCGTGCGGAGCTCGTGGCTCATCTTCGCGAGGAAGCTGCTCTTCGCCTGGTTGGCCTCCTTGGCCGTCATCATCATCTTCTCGAGCTCGACCGTGCGGTCGCGGACCTTTTCCTCGAGCGTGCGGTTCACGTCCTCGAGCATCGCGTTGATCTCGGCGAGGCGGCCGCGGGCGGTTTCGGCGTTGTCCTTGGCGACGAGGAGGTCGGCATCGCGCTGCTGGATCGTCGTGAGCATCGAGTTGAACGCGTCGACGAGCATGCCGGTTTCGCCGCCGGCCTTGGTGTGGACGCGCACCTGGTAGTCGCCGTCGACCGCGACCTTGCGCGCGGCCCCGGCCAGGCGGGTGATCGGCTCGGAGATTCCGCTCTGGAGGAAACGCGAGGCGCCGAGCGCGAAGAGCATCGAGAGCAGGAACAGGATGGCCATGCCGCGGAGGGGCTCCATCAGGCGCTCGCGCTCGAGGGCGCCGAACTGGCCCTTGATGTACAGCGTGCCGAGCTTCTGCCCTTCGCTCATCAGGCCGCGGAAGATCGTGACCTGGTCGCCGGTGAAATTGAGGGAGGTGCCCTTGGCCTTCGGGATGAATTCGTTCGTGCCGGGACGGATGAATTTCGTGAGCAGCGCGTTGTCAGCGCCGTAGATCGCGGCGGCGACGATCGTGGGATCGCCCTCCAGCGTCGTGAGGTTGAAATTCGTCGCCTTCGGATCGCGGGAAAGGACCGCGGTGGTGTTGTCGACGAGGATGCGCGACGTCGCCTCGACGCGGTCAGCGAAGGAGGTCTTGATCTTCGACCATTCCCACACGAGATAGCCGCCGAAGGCGATGACGAGGGTCACGGCGCAAACCGACGTGATCAGCAGCGTGAGCCGCCAGCGGAGTGGCATGCGGTCAAACATGGGAGGAGGAAAAAATCGCCGTCGTCAGGATGGCGAAATTCCTGCGGCAAAGAGCGGGTTCCAGGTTGAAGAAGAGGAGTGCCATCAGCGGCAAAAAATCCGGGGATTTTCAACCACTACGCTCGCGAACCAAGTGACTGTCAAACGATTCTATCCGCGCAGGGAAAGTCCGCGCGCGATCGTGTCCCCCTTCTGTGTGCCGTCCCAAAACGGCCTCAAATTTTCACCGCGAAAGACACGAAGCACACCAAGGCCA
>JAQGON010000233.1 GCA_028293565.1 Verrucomicrobiota bacterium
CGATCTCTCGGGCAGGCCGCCGCGGGATTTTCCACGCTGGGATTTCTCTACGTCGCCCAGATCATCGGCCTCCTGATCGGCGGCTTCTGGTCGGACCGGCTGAGCCTGGCCAACCCGCGCTCGCGCATCGTCATTCCCACCGTCGCCATCTTTTTCACCGTGCCGTTTTTCTTCTTCAACGCGTGGCACCAGTCCTTCGGGGTGATGATGACCAGCCTGAGCCTGTACGGCGTGGCGATGGGATTCCTGGGGGCGAACACCATGCCGATCGTCTGCCTCGTCGTCGACGCCCGGTACCGCGCCACTGCGGTGGGCACGCTCAATTGCTGCACCGCCATCTGTGGCGGAGTCGCGGTCTATGGCATCGGCGCCCTGCGCGACGCGAAGCTCGGTCTCAGCGTGATCCTCCTGATCGCGGCGGTCGGGCTGCTCGTCTGCGGAATTTTTCTTTGGCTGGTCAATGTCGGAGTCAAAAAAACCGGATCAGCCATAATTCCCCATGCCGCTCCCGCCTGATTCCGCCACCGCTTCCTTCCGCGCCGAGACGCTTGCCCGTTTCTGTGCGGAGCTCCTCGGCGCCGTCGGCACGCCCGCCGCCCACGCCCGGCTTGTGGCCGACTCGCTCGTCGCGGCGAATCTTCGCGGGGTCGACTCCCACGGCATCCAGATGCTCGCGATGTATCTCCAGCAGATCCGCGCCGGCGGCCTGAACCCGGCGGCGTCGGGCCGCGTGATCTCGGAAAACGGCGTCTGCCTCCACTACGACGGCGCGAACGGCCTGGGCCAGGTGGTGGCCGACCAGTGCACCACGCACAGTGTCCGCCTCGCCCGGGCGCTCGGGGTTTCCGTCGTCGTGGCGCGACACTCGAATCATTTCGGCGCGGGCGCCTGGTGGGGCGAGAAGCTGGCGCGCGCCGGTTTCATCGGGATCGTGATGAGCAACGCCTGTCCGGCCGTCGCGCCGTGGCAGGGAACGACCCCGATCCTCGGCACGAATCCGCTCTGCGTCGCCGTGCCCGGATGCGGCGGAGAGGCGCGATGGATGCTCGACATGGCGACGACCACCGTGGCGCTCGGCAAGCTGACTCATGCCGGTCATCTCAACCAGCCGACGATCCCGCGGGCGTGGGGGTTTCTCGACGCGCAGGGCCAGCCGACCACGGAAACGGCCAAGGCGCAGGCCGGCGCGCCGACTCCGACCGGCGGCTACAAGGGCTCGGCGCTGGCGATGATGGTCGAAATTCTCTGCGCGGGCCTGAGCGGCGGCGCGATGACGACCGAGCTGCCGGTCTACCGCACGGGCGGCGATCCCCTGGGAATCAGCCACACGTTCATTGCGATCGACCCGGCGCGTTTTCTCCCCGCCGGCGAGTTCGAGGCGCGGGTCAATCGCCTGGTCGGCATGGTCAAGGTCGCGAAACCCGCGCCCGGTTTCGACGAGGTGCTGGTGGCCGGCGAGCCGGAGTGGCGCGCCGAGAAGGTCCGCCGGCGCGAGGGAATTCCGGTCCCGCGAAGCCTCTGGGAAAAACTCGGCGCGCTCGCCGCGGAATTGAAAATCGAGGCTCCCGCTCCCGACGCCGGCCGCTGATCCATGAGCCGGCGAGTGGTCATCATCGGCGGCGGCATCGTGGGCCTGGCCGTGGCGCGCGAGCTCCTGGCGCGCGCGCCGGAATCGGCGGTGACGGTCCTGGAAAAAGAGGACGGCGTGGGACGCCACCAGAGCGGCCACAACAGCGGCGTCCTGCACGCCGGGCTCTATTATTTGCCGGGTTCGCTCAAGGCCCGGCTGGCGGTGCAGGGAATCCGGCTGATGACCGCGTTTTGCCGCGAGCACTCGGTCGCCCACGAGATCTGCGGCAAGGTGGTGGTCGCGACGGAAGCGTCGGAACTGCCGGCGCTGGAAAAACTCTGGGAGCGCGGGCAGCGCAACGGCCTGCGCGACCTGCGGCGGCTCGGGGCGGCGGAACTGCGCGAGATCGAGCCTCACGCGGCCGGACTGGCGGCGGTCCGCGTCCCGGAGGAGGGGATCGTGGATTATCCCGCGGTGTGCGCCGCGCTTCGCCGCGTGATCCAGTCTGCCGGAGGATCGGTCGTGACCGGCGCACGCGTGGAGCGGATCCGCGAAACCGGCGCGGGCTGGATTCTGGGGACCACCGCGGGTGACCATGAATGCGACTACCTGATCAACTGCGCCGGATTGTTTTCCGATCGCATCGCGGCGCTGGCGGGCGTCGCGCGCACGGTTCGGATCGTCCCGTTCCGGGGCGAATATTTTCTGCTTCGCCCGGAGGCCGCCGGGCTGGTCCGCCATCTCGTGTACCCGGTGCCCGACGCGCGGTTCCCTTTTCTCGGGGTGCATTTCACCCGCATGATTCACGGCGGAGTCGAAGCCGGCCCCAATGCCGTGCTCGCGCTCGCGCGCGAGGGGTACTCCTGGAAAAACTTCTCGGCCGCCGACGCGGTCGATGCCGCCGGATTTCCCGGGCTGTGGCGCTTCGTGCGGAAATATCCGTCGCTCTGCGGCGCCGAAGTCCTGCGCTCGTTCAGCCGCGCGTTCGCCTGCCGGTCGCTGCAAAAGCTGGTCCCGGCGCTCCGGCCCGCCGACCTGCTCCCGGGCGGAGCCGGCGTGCGCGCGCAGGCGATGCATGTCGACGGGACGCTTCTCCAGGACTTCTGGTTCGAGCAGCGGCCGCGCGCCCTTCACGTCCTGAACGCCCCCAGCCCGGCCGCCACCGCGTCGCTCGCGATCGCGCAGGAAATCGTGGGCCGGCTGCCGTTCGTCGATCGAGCGGGTAGCACGGGTCTCCGACCCGTGAAGCTGGACTCGAGCTAAACGGATGTGCTCGACGTTCTCCGTTGGCGGAGTCCGCCCACACGGGTCGGAGACCCGTGCTACACGCCGCCGCCCTCACCATGCGAAGACCACGCCGAGCCAGCCCTTGCTCTCGCGCAGCATGCGCTCGTACATCGCGGGGGCTTCGTCGGCGGGAATGACGTGTGTCAGCAAATGCTGGAACTGCAGCCGTCCCTCCGCCATCAGGCGCAGGCAGGCGCGACGGTTGCGCTGACGCGTCCATTGCCAGTAAACGTGCGGATGGCTCAGCCCGCTCTCGTAGGTTCCCGTCACGACGAGTTCCTTCCGCAACAGTTCCTCCTTCAGGCTGATCGTGGCGGTGCCGGGCGGGCTGCCGGTGAGCACCACCGAGCCGCGGTCGGCGGCGCATTCCATCACGCTCTGGAGAATGTCCGCCGCAGGCGCGCAGTGAAACACCGCCTCCGCCCCGCGGCCCTGCGTGATTTCCCGCACGCGCGCCACGGTTTCCCCGCGCGCGGGATTGATGACGTGCGTCGCCCCGCTTTTCTTCGCGAGCTCGAGACGTTCGTCGACGAGGTCGACCGCGATCAGCGGATGCGCCCCGGAAATCCGGGCCAGCTGGAGGACCAGCTGGCCGACGATGCCCATGCCAAAGATCGCGACCGACTGGTCGATCTGCAGCCGGGCCCGGCGCACGCTGTGCAGCGCGACGTCGGCCAGCGCGGCGAAGCCGGCGATTTCATCGGCGACCCCTTCCGGCACGGGATGGAGGGATGACGGGTCGGAGACATCCACCAGCGCGTGGCTCGCATGCGCCGACGACGTCGCGACGCGGTCGCCGACGGCGTATCCCTCGACGCCGCGGCCCACCGCGACGATCCGTGCGGTTCCCATGTAGCCGATGTTGGCGCGGGACTGTCCGGCGGGGAGCCCGTAGGATTTCGGGCCGAACCGGAGAAAGTTGGCTTCGCTTCCCGCGCTCAGCTGCGTGTGCGTGTTACGCACGAGCACCTGATTCTCCCCCGGCGGCGGGAGCTCGAAGGACTCCATCTCCACCTTGGGCGGAGACGAGGCGAACATCAATCGTCGGGCGGAGGTCGTCATGGTTAAGAGGGACTGGAACCGGCGGTCTGGCCGGGGCCGGTGAGAGGTTTGATCCGCACGGATCGGCCGGTGGCCGAGGATTCCGCGGCGGCCTCGATGATGAGCGCGGTACGCTCGGCGTCGGCGAGGGTGGTGGGTGGCGCGCCGTGGTTTCGCACGGCCGCGATGAACTGCCGGAAAAATTCCTCGCCGCCGGCGCCGCCGTACGAGGACGAAGCGGGCATCGCGAACCCCTCCTCGCGCATGGGCGGGTTTCCGCCCGTCGGCGCGCTTTCCACGAACAGCCGGGGTTTCAGGTCGGGCCAGACGATGCGTCCGGCGAGGCCGTTCAAGCCGAGATAGGAATCGTAGCCGTCGGTATTGACGTACCCCGCGCCGCTGTAGGCCAGCGTGTACCCGGCGTGAAAGGTGCCGATCGCGCCGGACCGGAATTTCAGGATGAGCGCGGCCGTGTCCTCGACGTCGATCGCCTCGCCCGATCGTGTGGCGAGAAAGGCGCCGACCTCGGCGATCTCGTCGCCGGTCACGTGATGCAGCAGGTCCAGGCAGTGGCAGCCCAGCCACAGCAGAATCCCGCCGCCGGCCTGGCTGCGGCGAAACAGCCACGAGGCGGGATCGCGAAACTTCACCTGCGTCGTGAGGAAGCGCGTTTCGAAGCTCAGCAGCGGGCCGAGCGCGCCGGACTGCACCAGCCGGCGCGCGGCGACGACGCACGGATGAAAGCGGCGCGTGTAGAGCACGCTCGCGAGCACGCCGGCGCGCTCGCACGCGGCGCGCAGCCCAGCGATCTCGCCCGAAGTGAGCCCGGCCGGCTTTTCCACGATGAAAGGCTTGCCCGCGGCGGCGACGCGGTGCGCCACGGCGGCGGCCTGGTCGTGGCGGACGCAGACGATCGCGAAAGCCAGCTCGGCGTCGTCCAGCACGGCGTCGAGATCGCCGGAGATCCCGGTGACCTTCGCACTCGCGGGGACGGGCGGGCGCGCGACGACGGAGGCATCCGCATCCCAAAGGCGCACGCCGGTGACCGCCGGAAGATTTTCAAGCGTGGCGAGCAGGATGCCCGAGTGCGGATGGGAGAGTCCGAGGAGAGCGACCTTCATCGAATGTGGCGATTCACACCGACTCGAGTTCGGCAAACAGCGCCGGATCGTCGAGGCCCAGCGCGGCGAAAGCCTGGTCGAGGTACTCCGGGCCGCGGCCGCCGATCAGGACCGAGGCGACGCCCGGCTGATGGAGGGCCCACGCGAGCGCGAGGTGCGGCATCGGATGCCCGGTCCGGGCGGAGACTTCCGCCAGCCGGGCCAGCCGCCGCTCGCATGCCGGATTGAAGTACACGCCTTGGTGACCCGGCGCGACGTCGAAGCGCGAACCCGGCTGGACGCCCGCGCGATGTTTGCCGGTGAGATAACCGCCGCCGAGTGGGCTGTACGTGACGATCGCGATGTCGTGCGCGGCGCAGAGGTCGCGGATCGCGCCGTCCACGTCCCGCACCGCGAGATTCTGGTTGTTCTGGAGAAGCCAGAACGCGGGCAGGCCAAGCCCGCGCTGCAGCTGCAGCACCGCCGCGAGCTGCTTCGCCGCGAAGTTGCTCACGCCCAGCGCGCGCACCCGCCCGGTGCGGCGCAAACGCTCCAGGGCGTTCAGGGCGTCTGGCGTCTCCGCCGTCGCGTCCCACTTGTGAAGGTACAGGACGTCGATCGCGTCCACGCCCAGCCGTCCGGCGCTCTCGCGGGTCGCGGCTTCGATGGCTGCCGGCGTGTAGGGCGGATAAATCTTGGTCGCGACCACGATGCGGTCCGCCGGCGGCCGCCGCGACGCGAGCCAGGCGCCGACGATCTTCTCCGCGGCTCCCGCCGAATACGTGGCAGCCGTGTCGATGAGCGTGATCCCGCGCGCGACGGCGTGGTCCATCAGCGCGAACGCCTTCGCCTCGTCGATTTCGCGGCCGAACGTGGAACTGCCAAGACAGATCGGGCCCAGGGCGGGGGCCGAGGGATAAAGGATCACGGGTTTCACCAGGCCGGCGGGGTCAGTGCGCCGTGTAGCCGCCGTCGACAGGCAGATTTACCCCCGTGACGTAGCGCGACGCCTCGCTCAGCAGAAAGACGACGGGTCCCCCGAGATCGTGCTCGTCGGCCATGCGCCGGAGGAACGTCGCGCGCGCGTAGCGTTCGACAAACGTCGGGTGCTGGCCGGCGAAAAAACCGCCCGGCGAGAGGCAGTTCACGCGCACGCCGCGCGGGCCATAATGGGCGGCGAAGAAACGCGTGAGGTTCACCATTCCCGCCTTGTGGAAAAAATAATCCGGAATGGCGTGCATGTTCAGGCCCTCGTAGAGCGCGTAGTCCGGGCCGACCATGCCCTGGATGGAGCCGATGTTCACGATGCTGCCGCCGCCGTGCGCGGCCATGGCCTCGCCGAAGGCGCGCGTGATCGCGAAAAGCCCCGTCGCGTTCGTCTGCATCGACGCGGCCCAGTCGCTCAGCGGCGCGTCGGCGCTCTTCATCGGCCGCGAGACCGCGTTGTTGACGAGGCCGTCGACATGGCCGAATTCCTTCATCACCCCGTCGCGCAGGCGCAGGATGGACGACTCCTCCGCCTGGTCGAGCGGGCGCGCGTGCACCACGCGCCCGAGGGCGCTTTCCTCGGCAGCCACCTTTTCGAGGGCGGCCAGGTTGCGCGCGGCGAGAATCAGCGTGGCGCCGGCCTCGGCCAGGCGCGCGGCCAGCCCGCGGCCATAGAGTCCGGCGCCGCCGGTGAGGAGGATGATTTTGCCGGACAGGGAGAATCCGGGAGTCGGTGCGAGGGCGGGGTTCATAGGTTCACGGGACGGTTCTCACGCCACGACTGCAGGGCCGCGAGATTGAAGCGCAGCGTCTGCCGGCCTTCCTCGAGGGTGCACAGCAGGTTCGGCTTTCGCTCGCAGCCGTCGAGGAAGGCCTGGGCCTGCGCCACATACAGGGCGTCGCGCTCGGCGACGGGCGCGGCGTGCCAGGCCCACTCGGTCTCGCCGCGCTTCATCACGCCCCAGCGCTGGGCGTTGACCTCGATGCGCAGCGAGCCGCCTTCGGCGTGGAAGTCCCAGCGGGTCTCGTTCGGCGCCTGGAACTGGTTGAGCGCGTAGCTCACGAGCGCAGTCCCGTTGCGCGCGGAAACGTTGACGGTGTCCTCGACGCTGACGCCTTCGAGGACCTGATGGGCCGCATCGCAGAAGACGCGGGAGGTCGGGCCGACGACCCATTCGACCGCGTTTGCCATGTGGGTCAGCGCATCCTGGATCGCGCCGCCGCCCTGGGCGTGGTCGCGATAATAAATCTCGCGGTACGCCGGCCGGAACTGCGGGAAGTGCTGGCCCGTGTTGACCGTGACGTGGCAGACGCGCCCGAACGATCCTTCGCCGAGGAAACGACGCGCGCCCTGCAGGGCGGGGACGAAATGAAGCACGTAGCCGACGGCGGCGAACCGGTCCGCACGATCCCGGGCCGCGAGCAGCGCGTCGACTCCGGTGAGGTCGATCGCAAGGGGCTTTTCGACCAGCACGTGCCGGCGGGACTCGAGGGCGCGGGTGGCCAGTTCGACGTGGGAAGGAGACGGCGTCGCGATCACGACGCCCGAGACCGCGGGATGCTCGAGACCCGTTTTCCAGTTCTCCACCGTCTCGACCGCATGGCGCTTTTTGATTTCCTGCAGGATGGCGGGGCGGTTGTCGCAGGCGAGAACGTCGGCGCGGCCGGTGGCGAGAAAGGTGCGCACATGGCGCTCGCCGATCGAGCCGCAGCCGATGACCAGGATCAAGGGACGGGAGGACATGGAGGTGGGAGGAATTTGAGAAAAAAGATTGTCGGCCGGCGCAGCTAGCGGCGCGTCGGGAGCTGCAGCCAGTTCCAGGGAACCAGGCGGATCCGCAGGCGCGACAGGTGCGGCAGCCCCTGGGTGCTCGCGCAATAGGCGAGCAGCACCCCTTCATCGGTGAAATGGATCGCGGTGTAACAATACCAGCCCGAGGGATCGTCCTCGAGGAGCTGCCGCGTCGGCCAGGTGTCGCCGCCATCCGTCGAGAGTGCCACGACGAGCGGCGTGCGTTTCTTCGCCGGCAGCGGGAAGGGAAAACGTCCCGAGTGGTCGTTGAACACGGCGATCAGCGCGTCCGATCCCGGGAGACGTTTGATGCTCGCCGGCGACTCGGGGGATTTGAGCTCGGTTGGCACCGGGGCGCTCCATGTCTGGCCGCGATCGCGCGAGCGAAATCCGTACTGCGCGCCTTGGTCGGTCCGCGACCACGAGAAGAGCGTGCCGTCGGCCAGCTCCACGACTCCGGGTTCCTGCAGACCCGAGCGGCTCACCGCGGGGATGCTCCACCAGGTCGACGACTCGGTCCACGTCGCACCGTCGTCGTCGGAAAAATACCAGAGAATGATCGCGCGCGAGTCCCACGACGCCTGCGTGTCCGTCGTCCCGGTGGCGCGGTAAAGGCTCACCGGCAGGATCAGGCGGCCGCTGCGGAGCTGGACGGCGCGGTCGTTGTTGAGCTCGAAATATCCGGGCGCCGCGCCGATTTTCACCGCCGGTCCCCATGTCGCGCCCTCGTCGTCCGAGAACCGGACATAAGGATGGCAGTCGAGCCACTTGTTTTTCTTCGCGAGGTAGAACAGCGCGAGCTTCCCGCTGGCCAGGCGCAGCAGCGAGACGCTCATCACGTTCTGGTTGTCCCCCGTCGGCACGACGATGCGCGGTGCGCTCCAGGTTTTTCCGCGGTCGTCGGAATGAATCTCCGCGATCGCCGACGGGCTCGAGTCCTCGCCGCCGCCGTAGAACCGGGAGTAGCAGAAAATGATCCGGCCGGAGCGCAGCGTCGCAAAGGATCCCTCCGAGCTGCGCGGATGCTCGGCGGTCGGCTCGATATCCGTGGGCGCAGGGAGCACAGGCGCCGCCTTCGCCGCGGCCAGTCCCGCCGCCAGCCACAGCATCGCGAGCGCGCGACGCCCGTGGCAAAAAAAGGCCGAGGATTATTCCCGGGGGCGTGCATAAAGGATCGTGAGCGCGGCGCCCACCCGGGTGTCGTTGCCGGGACCGTCGAGCAGAGGAACATATTTCGGCAGGTCCGATCGCCTGACCTGTCCGAGCAGCCCGTGACAGGCCTCGAAACGGGCGTCCATCGAGGCCGCGGCCAGGATCTTTTCCAGCGCCGCGCGCCAGTCCGGGCGGCGCGCGGGATCCGCGTCCAGCGCGAACGCGGCGCTCAGCAGGTAAGGATAGGCGCGGGAATCCGCCGGCTCCGCGTCCGCCGCCGCGGCCAGCGCGCGCAGGGCCGCCGGATCATTTTCCCGGAGCAGGCGGAGCGCATAGGCCGCGACCAGGCGCTGCGTGACATCGGTCGAGCGGAGAAGCCCATCGAGGCGCTCGAGCGCATCCGGCTCGTTGGCCAGGCGCAGCGACCACAGCGCCAGCGGCAGGAGCGGTGACGCCTTGTCCGCGGCGATTTCGCGCACGCGGTCGAGGGTCGGACCGGTGACGCGGTGGCGCAGCTTGCAGAGACTCTCGATCGCCTGGGAGCGGTCGGTCGCCGCCGGATCCATGAAGACTTTTTCGATCCGCGCCACGCAGTCCGCCCGCTCCGCGGCGGTCGGCGAGGTGTTCGCCAGCACGCGCCACACGCCGATCCGGTAAGGCAGGGTGTCGGCGGCGGGAGCGACGCGAAGAAAATGGTCGCGGATCGCGACCGCTTCGCCTCCCGCCATCAGCGCCTCGGCCGCGTGGATTTTCACCCAGCTCTGCTCCTGGTCCATGACCTCGTGCAGCGTTGCCTTGGCCCGCACGGTCTGGACGTCGTCCGGTTCCGTGAGCCAGGAAAGACCGACCCGGCGAATGCAGAGCAGGCTGGGTTTTGCGGGGTTGCGGCTGTTCGCCATGTAGGCGAGCAGCACCGAGTCGCCGGTGAAATGAATCGCGGTGTAACAGTAGTCGCGCGCGGGATCGTTCTCGAGCAGCTTGCAGGTCCGCCACGTCGCGCCGCCGTCGGAGGAACTCACGGCCACCAGCGGCGTGCGTCCGCTGTAGGTTCCCGCTCCGGGCGTGAAGGGGAACTGGCCCGAATAGTCGTTGATCACCGCGAGCAGGTCGTGCGATCCGGGCAGGCGCTTGATGCTGGCGGGCGAGGCCGGCGAGCGGAGCGTGGTCGGCTGCGGCGCGGTCCAGGTTTCGCCCCGGTCCTGCGAGCGGAATCGGTACTGGCAGCCCTGGTCGGTGCGGGCCCAGGAAAAAAGCGAACCATCCGCCAGTTCGGCGACCCCCGGCTCCTGCAGACCGGTCTGCGTCCCGGCCGGCAGCGTCCACCACGTCGAGGCTTCCTTCCACGTTTCGCCCTCGTCGTCCGAGTAGTACCAGAGCGCGATCGCCCGGAGATCGCACGGCTCCGTGTCATCGCCGGAATTTCGAAGCACGCGGTGAAACGCGAGCGGGACAATCAGCCGGCCGCCGCAGATCTGGATGACCCGGTCGTTGTTGAGGACAAAATATCCCGGCGCCTTGAGGATCGGGCGCGGCGCCGACCATCGGGCTCCTTCATCGGCGGAGATCCGCAGGAAGGGGCGGCAGTCCCGGGTGCCGTGCTTGATCAGGGAAAACAACGCCAGCTTCCCGCTCGCGAGCCGCAGGAGGGAGATGCTCATCTCGGTCGTGCCGGGCTCGGGGGTGAAGAGCACGCGAGGGCTGCTCCAGGTTCTGCCCTGGTCGTCGGATTCGATCTGCACGATGCGGCAGGGACTCGAATCCGAATCGCCTCCGGAAAATTGCGAGAAACAGAAAATGATCCGTCCGCTGCGCAACGTCGCGAACGCGCCTTCGGAATTGCGCGGATGCTCCGGCGTGGCCGCGAGCGCCAGGGTCAGGAGATTGGCCGGCTCGGCGCACCGCGACCGGATCGTTCCGGCCAGCAGGGCGGCGCACAGCAGAATGCGTCGGATCATGGGCGGTGCCGGTTACGCCTTTGGCGGATGAAGGTCGGCGAGCGGAATGCGGCGGAGACGAAGGCGCGAGAGACGGCCGATCTCGGCGTTGCCGGCGCAGTAGGCAAGGAGCACCGCGTCGTCGGTGAAGTGGATCGACGTGTAGCAGTACCAGCCGGTCAGATCGCTTTCGATCGTCTCGGGCGGTCCCCACGTCCTGGCCCCGTCGGTGGAAAAGCGGGCGACCAGCGGCGCGCGCTGCTTCGGGCTGGGCGGAGCGGGCACGCTTCCCGAGTGGTCGTTGTAGACCGCGATCAGGGTGTTCGAAGCCGGCAGGCGCTTGATGCTCGCCGGCGAGACCGGCGATTTCAATTCCGTGGCGCGCGGCGCGCTCCAGGTCACGCCGTTGTCCCGCGAGACGGACTCGAACTGCGCGCCCTGGTCGGTGCGAAACCAGGAGTAGATCGAGCCGTCCGGCAGCTGGACGACGCCGGGCTCCTGGAGTCCGGACGTGCTCAGCGCGGGCATGCCCCACCAGGTGTCCGCTTCCTTCCACGAGGCGCCTTCGTCGTCTGAGTAATACCAGAGCGCGAGCGCGCGGCCGTCCCACGCCGACTCGTCGTCCGCCGTGCTCTTGCTCCGGTGAAAGCCCAGCGGGACGATCAGCCGGCCGCTGGCCGTCTGGATCACGCGATCGTTGTTCAGCACGAAATAGCCGGGGGCGTCGGTCACGAGCCTTGGCTCCGACCAGGTGGCGCCTTCATCCGTCGAGATCGAGATCACAGCGTGGCAGTCGAGCCACTTGTTCCTCTTCACGGCGTAGAAGCGCGCGAGCTTGCCGCTGGCGAGCCGCAGGAGCGAGACGCTCATGATGTTCTGGTACGCGCCGGTCGGCACCACGACGCGCGGGGCGCTCCAGGTTCGGCCCTGGTCGTCGGAGAAGATCTCCGCGATCGCCGACGGGCTGTGGTCGGCCTGTCCGCCGGAAAACTGGGAGTACTCGAAGAGGATCCGGCCGGAGCGGAGCGTCACGAAGCTGCCTTCGGAACTGCGCGGATGCTCCTTCGTGGGGTCGAGATCGTGCGGCGCCGGAAAGGCGGCCGCGGCCGGGACGGAAGCGACGAGGGACAGGCCGAGGCACGCGGCCAGCGCGAGGGCGCGTCCAGGTCGGGGCAGGCGGGAGGCGGAGGTCGATGGGATCATCGCATCCATCATGGGCGCCGGCGCCTCCTGCTAAAGATTCGACAAGATATCAAAAAAACTGACACGTTCCGGCCCATGAAAGCCACCGGCCCAGCCTTCGGCGAGTTCCGTCGCGCCAGCGTGGCGGACCAGGCGGCGGCGGCGCTGCGCGAATCCATCCGCCAGGGGGCCTGGGGCGACCTGCTGCCTGGCGAGCACGAACTCGCGCGCCGGCTGAGCATCAGCCGCCCGACGGTGCGCGCCGCGCTGGCACGGCTGGCCGACGACGGGATTGTCGCGATCAAGAAAGGCTGCCGCACGCGCCTCTGCGCGATGCGCCGGAAGAATTTCGCCGCCGCGCCGCCGACAGTCTGCCTCGTCGTGCCGGCGTCGCGGGAGTCGCACGCCTACAGCGGCCACCCGGTTCTGATGGAAATGCGGGCGCAGCTGGCCGTGCAGGGAGTGGGCTGGGAGGAGGTGTTCGACCGCACGCTCGGGGGGCGGCATCCCGAAACCCGGCTGGCGAGCATCGTGAACGGGCGCCACCACGTCTGCTGGGTTCTCCTCGGCGCGCCGGCCACCATCCAGCGCTGGTTTCAGCAGGCGCGGGTCCCGACGCTCGTGCTGGGCTCCTGTCACGAGGGCATCGCGCTGCCTTCGGTGGACGTGAATTATTACGCGATGGGCTGGCACGCCGGCGGCTGCCTGACGAAGAACGGCCACCGGCGCGTGGCCGTGGTGCTGCCGCATCGTCCGCTGGCGGGGGACCTGGCTTGCCTGCACGGGCTCACCGCCTATGTGGCCCGCCGCGATCAGCCGGTGTCGGTCGCCGAGGTGACGGCGGGCCCGAGCCGCGCCGGGCTGCTGGCGGGGCTGGACCGCCTGCTGGCCAAACCCGAGCCGCCGACGGCGGTGGTCTGCCTGCACGTCGCGCACGTGCTGATGGTCCTCGTTCATCTGCTCCGGTCGGGACGGCGGGTGCCGCGGGATATCTCGCTCCTCTGCCGGGAGACGCACGCGGCGGTCGACCTGGGCCTGCCCGAGCTGACGCGTTACCGCAGCCCGGTGATCAAGCAGGCGCACCATGCGGTCCGCATCGCGCAGAGCATGCTTGCCGGCCACCACATCACGACGGCGCCGCACCTTATCATGCCGGCATTCGTGGCCGGTGAAACCCTCGCGCGCACGATCCGGGAAACCGCGGGACGGGCGCTCGCGGCCGGACGCTAGGCGGAGGGCGCGGGGGTGGCACGGGTCTCCGACCCGTGAAGCTGGATTCGAGACCAACGATGTCGCGCGGCGTTCACCGCCGGCAGTGTCTCACTTCACGGGTCGGAGACCCGTGCTACTGCGCCACCCGAAGATCAGTTGACGCGTTTTGCGGGCTGCGGCGACGCGATGTGGTCTTTTCCATCGGTCAGCCATTCGACGTTGAAGCGGGCGAAGGTGATTTTTTCATACGGCTCCTTTTCCCCGCATTCGTACAGGCAGCCTGCGGTCAGGTCGGCCAGCACGGTGAGGCACGAGTAGGCGGCGGGGCCGGCGTGAATCGATTTGGCCGCCGACCAAGTCCGGCCTTCGTCGTGACTGAGGCGGACCGTCATATTCCGGCGCTGCAGGCTTGCGGGGTTGGCGAACAGCAGCCGGTTCCGGTCGTGGGCGAGCGCGTCCGTGAAAAGCTGCAGGCTGCCCTGGCAGCGGGGCTCGATCAGCGCCGGATCTTCCGACACGTCGGACCAGGCCGCGCCGCCGTCGCGGCTGCGCGCGGTCCGGCGGACGTTGCCTGTCATTCCGCGCATGTTCAGCAGCAGCGAGCCGTCGGCGAGCTCGGCGACCTGACACTCGTTGGTTCCACCCGGGACGCGCACGAGCGCGCCCATTTTCCAGGTGCGGCCATGATCGTCGCTGTAACACACGAACGCATCCGACGTGGTGGGCGTGCTCCGCGGCTCGCGGTAGTCGGCGTTGTAGCGCGGGAGGACCAGCCGGCCATTCCGCATCTGGATTCCGCTGCCCACTCCGGTCGAACCTGCGGCCCATGTCGGCTGCTTCATCATCGGCGTGAAGTCGATCGGCTGGGTCCACGTGGCTCCGTCGTCATCGCTCCGGACCGCCTTGAACTGGAAGGTCGCGCCGCTGAGGCCGTCGGCGGCGTTCGCGCTGCCGACCCCGGGCGGAGCGTACACGCTGAAAATCCAGAGCGCGCCGGTCTGCCGGTCCACGAGCCCGCAGGAATCGGCCACGGCTCCGGCGCCGTTGTCGACGAGCGTGCGGAGGGCGCTCCACGATTTTCCGCCGTCGACGCTGCGCTTCATGACGAGGTCGATGTCGTTCGGCGGATCGCCCGCGCGTTTCATCCGCGCATCGCAGAAGGCCACGAGGGTGCCCCGGTTCGAGGTGATGATTCCGGGAATGCGGTACTGGAAGACGCCGTCCTGGCCGGCGACGAACACATCGGTCTGTTCCAGGATCGCCGGGCTGGCGGCGAAAGCCGCGAGGGACAAGGCCCCGAATGAGAGGAGGAATGCAATGATGCGGAGGGGACGTTTCATGGGAGAAGGGACTGGGAAAAAAACCGTCAGGCCTCGCGGTGGAGAATGCAGCGCAGCGCCAGGGCGAGGAGAGCCAGCGCGCCTCCGCTCCAGGCCCAGGCCACGGATTTCCCGCGCCCCTTGGTCGGAAGGAGGCTGAAAAGACATCCGGCGACGAGGGTCACCAGCAGGGAGGTCGGCCCGATCCATTGGAAACTCAGCTTCGGCGCCCCGGTCAGCACGTCCCAGTAGCCGACGACGGCGCCGGCGGTGAGCCCGTAAAGCGCACCGACGATCGCCCCCATCGCGGTCGCAAAACGGACGAAGAGCGCCATGAAAAACAGGCCGAAGATCGGGTAGAAGAAAATGTTCACCGTTTTGCCCGACACCTCGACCAGGTTGCCCTGGACGCGTCCCATCGCGAGGCTGCCGAGGATGATCGCCGCGCCGATCAGCAGTGCGAGCTGCCGGGCGAAGCGGAGGTCCGTGGCCCCGGTCTGTCCGGCGGCGCGGCCGAAACGTCCGATCAGTTCCTGATGGGCGACGGCGATGACGGAGTTGATGCTCGGGCTCACGCCGGAAACCGCGGAGGTGAGCAATCCCGCGACCACCAAACCCGACACGCCCGGCGGCAGCGCGTGACTGAGGAAATAGGGAAACACACCGTCGCCGCCGCGGGCCAGGTCGAGACCCGGCGGAAGTTCGCCGGGGAAAAGCCGGTAATATCCGAGGAGGGCGGTGCCCACGAGTCCGAGGCTGAGGAGGATCACGCCGACGGTGAGGTGGCCGAACAGCACCGCGCGCCGCGCGGACGCGGCATCGCGGGTCGTGAGATAGCGCTGGATCGCGACCTGGTCGGATCCGCCCGCGCACACCGTGGAGATGAAATACGAAATGAAGGTGCCGACGGCGGTCAGCCGGATGTGGGGATCGGCGCTGAAGAACGGCTGCGGCGCCCAGTGCGCCGGGGCGTGATCGGGCCACCACGCCATGACGCCGCCCGCGCGATAGGTGACCAGCGCCACCGTCAGGATGGCGCCGAGCAGGAGCAGCGCGAACTCGAGCACGGCCGTCGTCATGACGGCCTCGATCCCGCCCGCGAGCGTGTAGAGCGTCGACACCACGCCGATCGCCGCGCCGATCGCCGGCATCCAGCGGCGATCGCACCCCGTCACGTTGACGAGGACCGCCGACGCGGCGTACAGGATGAGGGCCATCCAGACGAGGCGGACGCAGATGAACGTGATCGACGCCGCCAGGCGGACGGGACGCCCGAGCCGGGATTCGAGCAGCTCGTAGCCGCTCGTGATGGGATGCTTCATGAACGCGGGGATCAGGAAGCGTCCGAGGACAAAATAGCTGAAGGGAAGCACCGCGACCGACGCGATCACCAGCACCGGGCCGTTCTGCACGACTTCGCCGGGGACGCCGATGAACGCCACGAGCGTGAAGAGCGCGGCGAACAGCGAGACGCCGGCGAGGATCGGGCGCTGGTTGCGGCCGGCGACAAAGTAATCCTCCGTGGTGCGCTGGCGGCGGGAGTAGAAAAAACCGATCCCCAGCAACCCCACGCCGCACGCGGCCACGATGGCCCAGTCGAAGGCACCGAAGGCATGGCTCGCCAACGCGCTGCCTGCCGGGGACGTCATCGGGCGCTGGCGGGCTGCGCCGCGGGAGACGAAAGCTCCACCCAGCGGCGCTGCTGTGACGACGCGAGCATCGCGTGGCAAACGGCCACGGCGACGCGCCCATCCGGGCCGGTTCCGACGGGGATCATTTCCGGCGTCACCTTCTCGCCGCGGATGGCGACGATGAACGCCTTCATCTGGTCCCGATACGCCTGCATGCGGCTTTCGCCGAAGGCCGTGTCCGCGCTCTCGTGTCCGACGGCTGGCTGCTTGGACACGAGGCGCCAGCCTTTCTCGTCGGCAATCTTCAGCTCATCGTAGGGATCGAGGTCGATCAGTCCGGTGGTGCCGACGAACCGGCAGCGAAACGCCTCGCCGGGAAAAGGCGGGGCGGGCAGGGCGCGGCTCGAGTAGAGCGATGCGATCACACCGTTGGAAAACTCGGCCAGCGCCATCGTCGTGTCCTCGACCTTGATGTCCGGCAGGAGCGTCCGGCAGAAAGCGGTCACGGTCGAAACTTCGGCGCCGGTGCACCACCGCAGCAGGTCGATCCCGTGCGGGAAACTGTTCACGAGATGTCCGACACTCGCGGGGTCGTTCCACCAGCTCCAGTCGCTGCCGAAGTTCGACATCCCCACCGGCTGCTGCGACGGCATCGAGACCTGGACGGTCTGGAGGCGCCCGATGGCGCCGGCCTGGATGAGCCGGCGCGCCTCGCGGTTGTTCGGGCGAAACCGCTGGTGGTATCCCGTCGCGAGAATCCGCTTCGACCTGGTCGCCGCGGCGATCATCCGGTCGCAGTCGTCCACGGAGGTCGCCAGCGGTTTTTCGACGAGGACATGCTTGCCCTGTTCCAGTGCCAGGATGGTCGCGGCGGGGTGAAGGTGATGGGGCGTCGCGACAATCACCGCGTCGACGTCCGCGCGGCGGATCAGGGCCTCGGCGGTCGGCTCCTCCGGGATGCCGAAACGCGCGGCGAGCCCCGGCGCGCGGCGGCCGCCGGAGACCGCCGTCAACGCGGCGTCGTCCGCGAGGCGCAGGACCGCTTCGGCGTGGGTACGCCCCATGTAACCGGAACCGAGAATGCCGAAACGGATTTTTTTCATAGAGGCGGAGAGTGTCGCAACAACCGGGGCTCGCGCCGGCCATGTGGCCGGCGGGGAGTTCAGCTGGCGAGCGGAGCGAAACTGCGCCGGGCCATGACCAGATCGTCGCGGTAGCCGAGACCGTCGCTGCCGTTGACCGCGGCCGCGATCTGGCTCCGGCAGAGGTCGGTCAGCGGATAGCCGAGCAGGTTCCGGTTGCTGGAAAAAACGCCGAGCTGGACGAGCAGTTCCTTGAGGCCGGTCATCCAGCACTCGATCTTGGGTCCGCCATAGACGCGGTACATCAGGTCGTTCATCCGGGTCTGGAGCGCGTTGGCCTTGGTCAGATCGCCGGCCTTGACCGCGGCGATGATCCTGATGGCGAGCGCGGCGTTGAAGATTCCCCCGCCGAGGAGCAGGCCGTCGTAGCCGGCCGTCAGATAGTCGACGCAGTCGAATTCCGAGCCGGAGAAGAGCGCGAGCTCCGGACGCGCCTCGCGCGCCTTGAGGTAGGCCTTCAGCCGCGACGGCTGCTGCGAGCTGTCCTTGACCATGACGAAATTCCGCTCGGCCAGCAGCTCGGCCAGGGCGGCCTCGGGCACGACATAGGGACTGGCGGCGCCGCGGTCGTACAGGCCCACGGGAAGGGCGCTCCGCCGGGCGATTTCCGCGTAATGCTCCGTGACCCGCTGCGGCGTCGCGTTCAGGAAAAAGGGCGGCGCCGCCACGACGGCGACCGTGGCGCCCCACGCGGCGGCCCGGTCGATGTTGTCGAGCACGCGCACGGCGGAGTTGTCCGTCACCTGCACGGCCACCGTGAGTTTTCCCACCGCGGCTTCAACCGCGGTGCGGACCAGCATCTCCCGATCGTCGTCGCGCAGCCAGGGCCCTTCGCCGCAGGTGCCGGCCAGCATGATTCCGGCGACGCCGAGATCGGCGTGGTGAGCCACCATGCGCCGCACGGAAGCTTCATCCACGCGGTCTTCGCGCGTAAAGGGGGTGGGAGTGGCGGACCAGACGCGGCCCCGCTGCAAAGAGACGATTTTCATCGCCGCCGACTCTAGCAACCCGCGGCGATTTCACAAAGAAGTCCCCGCCTGACAAATAAAGTGACAACTTGCGCCGGGCGGCGCGTCCTTCCCTCGGGTGCGCGGGATCCGGCGGGGAGGAGCTTTTCGGCGGCCGCGGCATTTTTGTTTGACGGGCGGGCGATCTGCTCCGTCAACAGCGGTCGGCGGATGGACGCAACCGTTCCGGTCCGCCGCGCCGCGTTTTCACCATGATCATCGAAACCGAATTGAATGCCGGCGACCGGCTCCTCCTCGCGGAGGCAACCGAGGGATTTCTGCCGGCGGAGATCGTCGACATCCACGTGCACGTCATGGAGCCCAGCTCGTATGCGCCCGCGACCCTGGGCCCGCATTTGAACCAGCGGACGATCACGCCGGAAAGCTACCGCGAGGCGATGGAAATGATCCTGCCCGGAGGACGCCTGAAGGAGGCGCTGTATTTCCCGTTTCCGGCCCGCGACCATGACCGAACGGCCATCAATCGCTGGATGTACGGTCGGATCGCGGGACAGGGCGGGCCGGTGCGCGGGCGCGGGCTGGCGATCGCGGGTCCGCGCGACGACCCGGGTCCGATCGCCGAAGCGATGGCGGACGGGCGCTGTGTCGGGCTCAAGCCGTACCATCTTTATGCGAAGGCCGGAGACACTTCGCAGGCGGCGCTGGAGGAGTTTGCGCCGGAATGGATGTGGCGGATGTGCGACCGGCACGGCGCGATCCTGATGCTGCATCTGGTGCGGACCGAGGCGGTTTCGGATGCGGGCAACCGCGAGGCGCTTCTCCGGCTCGGCGCGAAGTATCCCCATTGCCAGGTGGTCCTGGCCCACGTGGCCCGCGCGTTCAACCATCGCACGGCGCGCGGACTGCAGGCGCTCGCGGGTCTTCCGAACATGTGGGTCGACACCTCGGCGATCGCCGAATCCGAGGGGATCCGCACCGCGATCGAGATCCTCGGCCCCGGGCGGGTGATCTATGGGTCGGATTATCCGATCAGCCATCTCCGCGGCCGGTGCGTCACTGTCGGGAACCAGTTCCTCTGGCTTTACGCCGAGGAGTCGAAGGCGCCGGGCATGACGCTCGTCGGCATCGAATCGCTCCTTGCCCTGCGCGGCGCCTGCCGCCAGCTGAATCTCGGCCGCGCTGAAATCGAGGGAATTTTCCGCGGCAACGCGCAGCGGATCCTCGCGGAGTACCGTCGGTGAGCCTGCGTCCGGGCCGCGGCGGGCGCTCGGGTCAGGTCGCCGTCTCGCCTCGCGTGCGCTGGGCGAGCGTGCCCATGGTGGAGGCGAGCAGCATGACGGGCTCCGCGATGCAGATGAAGGTGAACCCCTGCTTCGCGAGGGCGGGGCCGTCGCCGATCATCCACATGTTCTTTCCTGCGTCGCGGCCCGCCTGCCGGATGCGGGCGACCGCGTTCACCAGGACGGGCGCATCCGGTTGCCAGCAGACGCCCAGGTCCGCCGAGAGATCATAGGGCCCGATCGCGATCGCGGTCGTGAGCGGGTCCTGGGCGATGGCGGCGACGTTCCCGAGGCCGGTCTGGCTCTCGATCTGCGGGAGGATGATCAGGTCGTCCTCGAATTCGGTCTTCCACGTCGCCTGGTTGAAATTGCTCACCCAGAAATTGCCCCAGCCTCCGGGACGGCGGCGTCCGCGGGGCTTCATGAGCACGGCCGCGCGGATCTCGTTCATCGTCTCGATCGTTTCGACGTAGGGAACCAAGAGCCCGCAGGGCCCGAGGTCCAGCGCGAGCCGCACGGTGGTGAACTCCGAGGAGGCCGGGCGGATCAGGATGGGAAAATCGGCGCGCCGGCCGATGGCGCACGCCTCGGCGACGGTCTCCGCGTTGTGCGAAAGGTGCTCGAGGTCGATGATCAGGTAGTCGAGCCCGGCCTTCATCGCGAGCTCGACCAGTCCCGGCCAGAAATGAAACGTGGAGATCACGCCCAGCACGGGCCGTGACCCTTGGAGTTTTTGTCGGAGCAGGGCGGCGGATTTCATGGGATTGGGATTCGGCGGAAGGATACCGGCCACTCGGCCGGAAAGTTAACTTGAATGTGCGTGAGAATTAATCGGACATGCGCACGCAGCCTTTCCCATGAAAATCTCCATAATTTTTTTGCTCGGCGGCCTGGGTCTTTCAGCCTGGGCGCAGGCGCCGGCCGCTTCCGGCGCAGGCTCCCGGCTGCGGGACATGATCGAGGAGGGCCGGCCGGTGAAGATCGCGTGCTTCGGCGACAGCGTCACGGGAGTCTACTACCACACGGGGACGCGGCGCGCGTGGTGCGACCTGCTGGGGCTGGCGCTCCGGCGAATTTATCCGCAGGCGCGGCTCGAGATGATCAACGCGGGCGTGAGCGGCAACGACACCGGCGACGGGCTGAAGCGGATGGAGCGCGATGTGCTCCGGCACTCGCCCCAGCTGGCGATCATCATGTTCGGCCTGAACGACGCCCGCTCCCAAAGCCCCGCGACGTATCGGAAAAACCTCGGAACGATGGTGCGGCGCGTCCGCGACGCCGGCGCGGAGGCGATGCTCATGACGCCGAATGCGGTCGGGCCGGATGATCCGCTGCGGCCGCCGCGAATCGTGGCCGAGTACGCTCAGATCATGCGCGACGTGGGAAGCGACCTCGCGGTTCCGGTGGTCGACGCGTATGCCACGTTTGCGGTGATCCAAGGGGCGGATCCCGCGACGTGGCGGCGTTTGATGAGCGACACGATTCATCCGAACATGCGCGGGCACCGGATCTTCGCGGAGGAAACGGCGCAGGCGATTTCGGGCCGGTTTGTTTCCCTCGCCGAGCTGCCGGCATTGAAACCGGGACTGCCTTTCGTCCTCGCGCGGCTG
>JAQGON010000060.1 GCA_028293565.1 Verrucomicrobiota bacterium
CCTCGACCCGATCATCGCGATCACGGCGCCGAAGGAAATGTTCTGGACCCCCAACGGCGGGCACCGGCTCGCCGCCATGCGCCGGCTCGGAGCGAAGGCGATTACCGCGCTCGTGGTGCCGAAGCGCGAGGTCGCCTGGCAGATTCTGGCGCTCAACACCGAGAAGGCACACAACCTGAAGGACAAGTCGCTCGAAGTGATCCGCATTTTCCGCAACCTGCTCGAGGACCGCGCGGCGAAGGCCGAGAAGGATTTCGCGTATTATTTCGAGGAGCCGTCGCTCATCACGATGGGCCTCTGCTACGAAAGGAACGCGCGCATCAGCGGCGGCGTCTACAAATCCTTCGTGCGCAGGCTGTCGTCGTTCAGCGAGGACTCGCTGACGAAGGCGCTGAAGCTCCGCGAGCACCACGCGGAGATGCTGCTCGAACTTGACGGGAAGGTCGTCGAGGTCGTGGCGAAGCTGAAGGCGAAGGGGTTTGTCAGTCCCTATTTGAAGACGTTCGTCGTCGCGCGTTCGAATCCGCTGCGCTTCATGAAGGAACCGCCCGAACTGGAGGAACTCATCAAGACGATCCGCGGCAAGGTCGAGCGCATGAACGTCGACAGGATAAAGCAGGAGGACATTGTGGCGTCCGGCGGGACGCCGGACGAAGACTGATTCCAAACTGGTTTAAACACAGAGGTCGCAGAGGGCTCGGAGTTTTGTTCCCGGAGGTCTCCGCGTCCTCGGGGTTTAAAAAGGATCCGTCCTAATTCTCGCTATGGTCCGCGTGGACCACCGCGGCCAGGATCAGCGCCACGACGCAAAAGAGCAGGAGAAAATAGGTAATGTGGGTATCATGCACCGGTGGAAAGCAACAGCCTACCATACCCCGGGCCGCCCGATTTCACCACGGGGTGAACACGGCAAAGGCACCCGCGAAACCCAGTAGGGCGCGTGGTGAATGTTCACCGGCGATGTCCGGAGGCAGGTTAGCGACATCGGTTGCGCCGCGTTGCTGTAGCCGGCCTCGCTGAGGCCGGTCTGACTGACCGGAGCCATTGGGTGGAACCTGCACTCCGTGCAGGTTTAAGCCCGCACGGAGTGCGGGCTCCACCTTTTTGTAGCCGGCCTCGCTGAGGCCGGTCGGCCAACCCGGGGTCAGCGACCCCGGCTACCGATCGCTTCTGCCGCCTACTCGCTCTTCAGCGATTTGACGAAGGCCTCGGATTCGCGGATGGACGCCTCCATGTCGGCGATCAGGCGGGCGATGTCGGATTCGAGGCTGCGGCTGGTGGTGTCCAGCGAGGCGATGGCGTGCGCGTTCAAATTATGCTTCAGGAACAGCACCTGATCCCGGAAGGTGGCGAGAATGGGATCCATGCGGCTGGCGGCGCGATGCATCAGGCGCAGCAACTCGTCGTAGCGGCGGCGGGTGGCGTCGAGCTTCCGTTCGCTCTCGCGGCGCAACGAGGCGTCGGAGTATTGCGACAATTCCTGCTTCCATTCGCGGAACAGCGCCTCGGCCACGTCCTCGACCGCGGCGATGCGGTCGTGCACCTCCCGGGCGCTCTTTTCGCTGCGCTCGAAATCGCGGTTGAGGTCGTGGTATTTGCGCTCCAAGTCCCCGCCGTCAACCTTGGTCACGGCGAGAAAATGCTCGAGCGCACTGGCAAACTGCTCCTTGGCCTCGCCCTGCGCCTTGCGGGTGTCGTCGACCCGGGACACGAGGATGTCGCGCTTGGCGAAGCCGAATTTCTCAAGGGCGTTGTAGTAGGTCGACGAGCAACCGGCGCCGACCGCGAGGAGAACCAGCGCGACAAGGGAGATTGTGGGTTTCATGGGGTAAAAGTTTTGGGGCGTGCCTTCAAATCCGGGTTGTCCTTCCGGATGAAGTGAAAAATCCATGGCATCGAACGCGCGCTCGCCTCCGAACGCGTGGATTCTTCGCTGCGCTCAGCATGACCGCTCATGGGTGTTGATCGGGTTTGAAGACACTCCCTGGTGTGGTGTCCCGGAAATCTGCTGCAGAAGTAGCCGCGGCCGTGAGGCCGTGGTTCCCGGGCGGCCGCGCCCTCACGGGCGCAGCTGCGAGGATTGCGTTCGGTAAGTTATTTAAGGGACATCACACTAGCCGCCTCCGCGGCGTTTATCCTCCTCGTCTTTTTTATTTCGATCGTCCTCTTTTTCCTGGTCGGATTTTTCGCGCGGCGGTTGTTTCTGCCGGGCGGCCTCGGCCTTCGCCGCGGCATCGTTGGCGCGGCGAACCTGTTCCGCTTGGGCGCGCTGAGCGCGTTGCGGGTCGTCCTGCGCCCGCGGGGGTTGGTCGCGGCCGCGGCGCTGGGCATCATCCTGGGCCTTCGCCGCGGCATTCGCGCGTTCCTGTTCCTGCTGCTGCGCCTGGCGCTGGCCGTCCGCCGCCTGGCGCTGGGTTTCCTCCTGCGCCCTGCCCGCAGATTGACGCGCACGTTCCTCGTCCTGTTGGACGCGGCGCTGGCCTTCCTGATCCTTCCGTTGCGCCTCGTCCTGCGCTTTCGCCGCGGCCGCATTGGTGCGTTCCTGCGCCTGTTGCTGGTCGCGCGCCGCGGACTCGTTGGCGCGTTGCTCGGCGCGGGACTGGTCGTCCTGCGCGCGCCGCTGCGCATCGTCCCGGCCGCGAACCACTGCGGCGTTCGCGCGCTCCTCGTCCTGCTGTTGCTGCGTCCGGGCCTGACGCTGCGCTTGGGCCTGATCACGGGCCGCAGCCTCATTGGCCTTGGCGCGTTGCTGGCCGTCGTCGCGTTGCTGCTGTTGGGCGCGCGCCTGCAGTTCCTGGTCGCGGCGCCGGGTTTCATCCTGGTTGCGCGCGGCAGCGGCGTTGGCACGTTCCTGCGCCTGCTGTTGGTCGCGGGCGGTGGTTTCGTTTGCGCGCTGGAGCGTCTCGCGGCGCGGCTGTTCCTGCTGGACGTTGGCTTGAGATTGTTGGCCGTCGCGCGGGCGCGGAGCCGGATTGTCCGGACGGCTGCGGCTGTCGTCGCGCGGCTGGCCCGGACCATCCGGGCGGGGAGCGCGCTGCGCCTGCGGGGGCGGACCGTTGCGGCCGCCGGGCGCGGAGGGTTTCGCGACGATCGCGGAGCGCGGGGCCGGCGAACGGTTCGGTTCGGTCGCGGCGCCGCGATTGCGGCCGGGACTGGAGGACTGGGCTTCGACGGATTGGCGCTGTTCGCGTGATTGCTGGACATCGCGGCCGCGGCGGGCGAGGTCCTGCCGTTCGTTCTGGTTCACCGCCTGGAAGCGCACGGAGGTGTCGCGGCTGCGGGCCAGTTGCTGGATCGGCAGGGCAAGCGAGATGCGGGTCGATCCGCCGAAGATCGCGCTGATGGAGAGCGACGACTGCGGCGCCCAGGTGCGGGGCGGACGCGAGCCCTCGTTGCGCCGGCGATCCTGCCAGGATGCCTGGACGCGGCGATCCCAGTCGCGATCCCCGCGGTGCTCCCAGCGGGCGTGCGCATAGAACGGATCGTAGCCGTGCCGGCCGGACTGGTAGGAAAACGATGCATAGAATCCGCTCCGGTCGTAGCGCGAATCATAATAGTCGCCGAAGTAATAGTGATCGTAGCTCGGCCGCAGGAAGAGGTAATCGCCGAGGATCGCGAGGTTGAGGGCGATCGACGGTGAATAGTAATAACCGCGCTGCGCATAACTGCGCGACGAATAGTAAACGGGCGCGAACAGCACGCCGCGCTCCTCCATCGGGTAATCCCAGTAACCGTCGACATAAATCACGCCGCGGGAGGTCCACACATAACAGGCGGGAACCCACACCCAATTTGCCTGGCCCTCCATCCAATAACCGGTGCGCCAGACATAGCGGCCGTCGCGCCACACCCAGCAGCCCGGCGTCCAGGCGTAGTCGGGCGAAGGCGCCTCCGTGCTGGGACCAACTTCCATGGTTTGCGGCGGCGGCGGGAGGTAGGAAACTTCCTGCTGGTTGGCGTCGGCCCAATAACCGGAAATCCACTGGTAGCCGCGGTCGGCCTGCCGCCAGTAACCGGCAATCCATTCGCGGCCCGGCGGCAGGACCCGCCAGGTGCCGCTGATCCAGATGTAGTCGTTGCGCTCGTCGTCCCAGCCCCAGTAGCCGGGAATCCACGCGACGTCGTCACCCTCGGGACGTTCCTCCGGCGGCAGCTCCTCGATGAGTTCCGGGGGCGCCTTGTTCACCGTGATGCCGGGCTCGGGGTTGTAGTTGATCACGGCGGCAAAGGCCTCGTGCACCGGGCCGCGGGTGAGGACTTCCATGTCCTGCGGATCATGGCCGGACGGCTGCGCCGAAACCACGACAAGGGGCAGGCTGAGACTCAAAAATGCGGCAAGCAGGGCGGAACCTATCGAAGGGTATTTCATGACAACGGACGGTGGGGGCGCTCCGGGATGGAGTCGTCATAGCTAGTGTCAGAAACTGGAGCCGTTGGTTCCCGGGCATCGCGCACCCGGGCCGAATGGCCGGGGAAAACCACGGCGGCGCGCCGGGGTCGACCCGATAAACCCGCACCTTGGGCGGGCGGGACGGTCAATTACCTGATGGCGGCCATGAACCTCACCGACGAACTCCAACGGCTGGCCAAGCTGCACCAAGCCGGGGAGCTGAGCGACCCGGAGTTTATCGCGGCCAAGGAGCGCCTGTTGCGCGAGGAGGAAGGCGGCGTGCCGCCCGGCCCCCCCCGCGAAGTGTCGGCCGCGGCGCCGCCGGACTTCGAGGAGAAGACGTATTACTCGAGCCGCTGGTCGTCGGGAAACCTGTTCTTCCGCGACCGGCTCAAGCTGGCCGCCGACGGAATGCATTTCCGCAAGGGCGCGCTCTTCAGCTCGCAGGAGGAACACATCGCCTACCGCGCGATCGCGTCGCTGCGGGTCGCGAACGGCGTTTTCCTGGCGAACCTCAATGTCGAGACCTCCGGCGGGAGCCAGCCGATCTTCATCAACGGCCTGTGGAAATCCGACGCGCGGAAGATCCAGGCGGCCGTGCAGGCGATGCAGGGAAGGTAGGACGCGTTATCCCCAACGCGCCGGCGGATTATGGCTGATCCGCCCGGCCCATCCAAGTTTGCGCCCCGCCTCAGACATCCTGAGGAAGAGGCTTGCCTTCTGCCTTAGATATCCTAGGTGAAGAGCATGGCCCGCAAAGAAGATCTCCTCCAAGGCACCCTCGACATGCTCATCCTCCGCGTCCTCAGCCGCGGGGAACTCCACGGCTGGGGCATCACGCTCAAGCTCGAGCAGCTCTCCAAGAGCGCGCTCCAGGTGGATGAGGGCTCCCTCTACCCCGCGCTCTACCGCATGGAGGAAAAGGGCTGGATCGAGGCGGAATGGAAGATGACTGAGAACAACCGCCGCGCGAAATACTACACGCTCACGCGCGCGGGCAAGAAACAGCTCGAGGCCGAGCAGCAGAGCTGGGACCGCATGACCGCCATCATCGCGCTGGTCATGGATTCGGCCTGATCATCGCGCATTTCCCCCCAACCCCACTCCGCCATGAATCCCTTCCGCCCCCTGCGCACGCTCTTTGGCAAAAAGAAACTTGAACGGGACATGGCCGAGGAGATGCGCTTCCATCTCGAGCAGCGCGCGGCCGACCTCGGCGCGGACGGATTGTCGCCCGAGGAGGCGCGCTTCGCCGCCGAGCGGAGGTTCGGCAACGTCGCGAGCATCCAGGAGCACTCGCGCGAGGCGCGCGGCTGGCGCTGGCTGGAAAACTTCCTGATGGACCTGCGCCTCGGCGTGCGCTCGCTGCAGAAATCCCCCGGCTTTGCCCTGGTCGCCATCCTCACCCTCGGCCTCGGCATCGGCGCCAACGCCCCGTCGCAGGCATCCGTCTTCGGCACCGCCGACCACCTGGTGACCCTGGTCAGCACCGGCACGCAGCTCGACGCCGACCTCGCCAAGCTGCGCAGCTCGTTCGGCACCGTCGACGTGATCGAGCACCAGAAGAAGATCCCGGTGCCCGGATCGGCGAACGGCATCGACCTGCGCGCCCAGGACCCCAACGGGCCGTACGGCCGGACGATGCTGCGGCTGGACTCCGGCCGGTGGCCGCACGGCCCGGACGAGATCGCCGTCACCGATCGCGTGGCGACGATCTTCAGTCTGTATGTCGGCGGCACCTGGGACCAGGGAGGCAAGCAGCGGACCGTGGTCGGTCTGGTGGAAAACCCGCTCAACCTGCCCGACGCGTTCGCCCTCGTGGCGCCCGGCCAGGCCACCACGCCGGATCACGTCGACGTGCTGATCCGGGCGTCCCACGACGATTTCGTCTCGAAGCCGCGGCCGGACGGTGCGGGGGTCCAGGTCCGCTCCGAGGCGGAGGACACGTCCAGCGTGCCGGTGCTCGTGCTCGCCACGATCGGG
>JAQGON010000024.1 GCA_028293565.1 Verrucomicrobiota bacterium
GAAATCTCCGCCGGGCCGGTGGGGATGATCCCGCCGCTCAGGCTCGCGTAATTGCTGCGCGACCCCCAGTTGCCGAGCTCGGGGCCCGGCCGGAGAAACGCCTCGAGAAACGGGCGGTCGAACGTCGTGCTGCCGGGCTTCGTCACGAGCAGCACGATGTCGTTGGCGTCGCTCGCAAACGTGTAGGTCGGCGTGGTCTTGTTTCCCGGCAGCCGCGAGATTTCCAGCGCGCGCTCCTCCTCGAGCGAAAGCGAGCGCCGTCCGGGATTGAAGCGGTTGGCGAGGACGATGTAGGTCCCGGGCGACCGAAAATAGGGCACCGTGCACGTCTCGTAAAAGTGCTCCCGCGGCGAATCCCCGTACGCCATCGGCTCCGGCTTGCTCCAGGTCTCGAGATCGCGCGACACGGAGCGGAACGAGGTCCGGACGCCGGGGCGGATGATCATCCAGTCGGGCAGCGTCCGCGGATGCGGCGCGGCCTGCGTGTCCCACCAGCGAAAATACCCGACGAAGGCCTGCTCGGCCTCGGACCAGCCGACGCTGCCGCCGTCGAAGGCGTTGACCCAGTCGCTCTCGAGATTGGCCTTGATCGGCATCTCGTGCCAGACGCGGCCGTCCGGCGACGCCAGCAGCTGCGCGCGCAGCCCCTTGCCGGCCTGCCCCGCGCGGCGGTCGCCGTCGCGCATGTCGATCGCCTTCATCCGCTCGTTCGCGGGCGTCCCCGGACGGGGATCATAAAACGTGAAGCAGGCCGGGAACGCCTTGCCGTTTTCATAGGCGACGATGTTGTTGTCCTTCGAGCCCCGGAAATCGACGAGGCCGAGCGAAGGCTTCTCCCATTTGATGCCGTCGGCGCTCACCGCCATGCAGAGGTACTGGGTGTCCGGCCCCTCGCGCCCGCTCTCGCTGTCCATGCCGCGGTAGAGCAGATGGTATTTTCCATCGATCCGGTACATCGAGCTGATGAAAAACGCGCGGCCCTCCCAGGGTTTTTCCGAGGCGATCGCCACCTCCCGCGCGACCGGTACGCCGAGCCGGAGGCTCGCGGCGCCGCCGAGCGTGTCGACGATCGAGCGGTCGGCCATCAGCTGGAGCGATTCGCCGAGTTTTTTTGCCGCCGGCGCCTCCGCCGCGCCGAGGAAGGCCGCGGCCGAAACCAGCGCGGCCGGAACGAGGAGCCGTTTGAGGAGGAGGAACGGGGAGTGCATGGGCGAAAGAGCCGGCGCGTTGCGGGCGGCGCCGGCGCCGCTCCAGGCTGGATAAATCCAGTCCGGCTCGAAGCGAAGGGTTTGAAAATGAACCCGGTGCGGCGGCCGGGCCGCCGCACCGGGGGACAAAAAATCCGCGTTGGCTTCCCGAACGCCTTCGATGCGTTCGGGAGCCGGGACGCGGAGGCTGCTTACCACTTATATTTGCCGGCGAGCATTGAATCGAAACCGGCCTCGGTCTGGACCAGGCCGTTGCCCGCGATGGCGACGATGTAGCGTTTGTCGCCGATGTTGTTCAGGTTGAGCTGCACGCTCCAATGCTTGCCCCAGGCATAGCGGGTGAAGACATTGTAGGTGGCGGGGAAATCGATCAGGAAGTTCGCGTTGCGCTTCGCCGACTGGTCGAAGTAGGTCGCACCGAGCATGAATCCCCGGAGCGGTCCGCTGGTCCAGCCGTACTTCACCATCAGGCTGGTCTTGCGCGGGACGAAGTCGGCCGCGGCAAGGGTCCGGTCGGCCGCGGTCTGCGACTTGCCGTCGGCATAGGTTCCGATCAGGTCGAAATTGCCGGTGGCGGAGGAGAGGCGGAGACCGTACTCGAGCTCCCAGCCCTGGGCGAGGTCAGCCTGGGATTCGACGATGCCGACCGATCCCGGAGGAATGCCCTCGGGCAGAACGCCGAAGGTGCGGACGTGGGTCAGCGACATGTCGTAATGGGCCCACGAGCCGTAGGCGGAAACCGCGTCGGAGAATTTGTGGTCAACCTTGACCCCATACTCCTTCATCTTTCCCTCCTGCGTGCTGAGCGGCGCCCCGAGGCCGTCGTTGCCGGCGTAACGGTCGGTGTAGCCGACCTGGGGAAACGCGTTGGACGTGTCGGTCCAGTAAACCGACACCGCCGGGATGGGACGCACCACGACGCCGTACTTGTGCGTCTTGAACATCTTGTCCGGGCTGTCCGTGACGATGCCGGTGACGTTGTTCTTCGTGTTGCCGCCGGGAATGAACCAGCGGAAACCGCCGACGAGAATCAGGCGTTCCTTGAGGAAGGACAGGTTCTCCTGGAAATAATAGGAGATGTTGATCGGCCGGCTGATTGCCTGCGACCCGTTCGGCTGGCCCGCGCCGGGATGCGGCACGGAGAACCACGCGTCGTCGGCGGTGAAATTATTGATGTTCGCCGTATCGAGCGCGGGCATCGTGTTCACCGACTGGTCCTGGCGCTGATAGGTGATCGAGGCGTCGAAGCCGGCGGTCGTGTCCAGCGTCACAACGGACAGCGGCAGCTTGTGCGTGAAGTCGCCCTGGATGTTGTTCGTGTAATTATCGATCAAGATCGGGATGTCCTGGCGCAGCAGCGTGTGATTGTCCGCGGTGATCGTGATGCCGCGCACGATGCGCCGGCGGTCCACCAGGTTGCCGCCGAAGTAATAAAGGCGAAGGTTCGCGTTCTCGGTCAGCGAGGTGAGGAAGGTGATGTCCACGAAGCTGTCCTGGTTCTTCCAGAACGCATCGCGGCTCCGCGCCGGCGAGAAGCTCTTGGTCGAATAGGAGTTCAGCTTCGCCGTCATCGGAGCGTTCGCCGTCCCGAGCGTGGTGTTGTAGTCGAGGAAATCCTCCCAGTAGAAATAGCCGTTGTCGCGGAACCAGTAGCCGTTGACGAGGAGGCTGGTGTTCTGGCCGAAGTAGAAGGCCAGGCCGCCGCCGAGAAACAGCTGGTCCTCGTTCTCGATTTCCTTGTCCTTGTCCGCCTTCAGCGCGCCCAGCGTGAACCGGTAGTCCACGGTCATTCCCTTCGCCGAGTAAAGCGGTCCGGAAATGTTGGCGGCGAGACGGGCGTAGCTGTTTTTCGAGACCGTGACCTGCACGTCGCCCGCGGGCTGGTGCGTCGGCTTGACGGTCACGAAATTCACGCCGCCGCCGAGGAAGCTGTTGTTGCCGAGGAGCATCGCCCCCGGGCCCTTGATCACTTCGACGCGCTCGACGTCGAACATCGGGTTGCGCTTGAAGCCGGTCTTGGTGACGCCGTCGCGCAGCGAGAAGGTGGTGCGGAAGCCGCGGATGTTGACGTCGTCGTTGATCGTCTGGTTCTGCGTCACGCCGGCGACGCCGAACTGCAGCACCTCGTGGACCTCAACGGCGTTCAGATCGTCGATCTGCTCGCGGTTGATGATCGAGATGCTGGCGGGGATCTCCATCAGGTTTTTCGCGGTGCGGCTGCCCACCAGCGTCTGCTGGGTCCGGTATCCCTTGTCGTTTTCCGAGGAAACCACGAAGGGATTGAGCTTCATGATATCGGAATCGGCTGAGGCCGGCGGAGCGTCGGCAGTGGTGGTCGTTTGCGCCATGACAGCGGCAGAGGCGGCGCATAAGGCCGCACACGTCGTTAACATCCGCGCGAAAAGCGCGGAGGGTTTGGTGTAGTTCATAGGGTATGGTAACCGAAGCAAAGAATGCATACAAAAGTATGAATCTGTGTGCTCCAGTCAACTGTTTTTGAGCAGGTGCCGTGCCGCGCATCCCTGGCCGGCGCTTTTTCAAGCTGCGGCAGGAGTGACGGATAAAATCCCAAGCTGCCGGACGCCGGCGGGGCGCCGGGGGCGGCGCGAGCGCTCCCGCGCAGCAGGCCGGGGAGGGCGCGGGCCGCGGCGACCCCGCCCGATGAAAGCCGGGGCCGCGAAAGCGCGCTGCTCAACCGTTGTATACTAGCTCTTCGTCGGTCAGCTCGCGGGTGATCAGGCCGGCGCCGCTGTGGGCCATGATGCGCAGGCCCTTCTCGATGATGTCCTGGATGTGGTCCTCCATCGCGCGCTTGGCCGCGATGGCGTCGCCCCGGGCGATGGCGTCGTAAATCTCGTCGTGGCTGGCGAGCACCCGGCGGCGGTTCTCGTCGCGCTCCGGCTTCGTGCCGCGGGAAACCGGGACGCCGCTCGTCGGGTTGACCGGCCCGAAGACGATCCGGTTCACGAGGTGCAGCCGCAGGATCTCGCCCTTCATCAGGTCGTTCTTCGCCGCCGTCATGATCGCGATGTGAAACCGCACGTCCTCGCGCACCAGCTCGTCCAGCAGCGGCGATTCCTCCTCCGCGGCGATCAGCCGCTCGGTCAGTCCGCGCATCCCGTCGAGCGCGAAGCGGATCTCCCGCAGGTCGGCCTGGCTGTGGTTCAGCGCGGCCAGGGCCGTGGCGTGGCCCTCCAGCGCCAGGCGCATGTCGCACATCTCCCGAAATTCCTTCACATCCATTTTCTTCACGCTCGCGCCCAGGCGCGCGCGGATGCTCACCAAGCCGTCGGCCTTCAGCTTGTGCAGGGCCTCCCGCACCGGCGTGCGGCTCACTCCGATCACCCCCGACAGTTCCTCCGTCATCAGCGCGTGGCCCGGCGGATATTCCCCGCTCAGAATCCGCTTCCGGATATAGTCGTAAGCCACATCTGAGTTGACTTTCTTCATCCAGCTAGGAAATGCACTTGTATACAGATTTGCAAGCGAACACCATTCCACTCCTGGCCGTTTCCGGCGGTCGGTTTTTGACCGCTCCGGCGGTCGGCCAGCACTTTCCATGAAAAGACATCCCATTTTGATCATCGGCTGCGGCAGCATCGGCGAACGGCACGTGCGCTGCTTTCAGAAAACCGGCCGGGCCGACGTGACCGCGTGCGACGCCAACCCGGCGCTGCTGCAGCGGATGGTGGACACCTACCAGGTCCCGGTCGCGAGTGACTGGAAGGTTGCCCTCGGCGGCAATTTCGAGGCCGTCGTCATCTGCACGCCCGCCCCCCTGCACGTTCCCATGGCCACGGCGGCGCTCGACGCGGGCCGCCATGTGCTGGTCGAGAAGCCGCTCTCGCATTCGCTGGACGGGGTCGACGAGCTTTTCCGCGCGCGCGAACGCTCGGGACGGCAGATCGCCGTCGCCTACGTGCTCCACGTCTACGCGATTCTCAACGACGCCCGGGCCTTCCTGCACAGCGGGGAGTTCGGCGCGGTGCGCGAGGCGTCGGTCGTGAGCGGCCAGCCGTTCCATCTGTACCGCCCGGCCTATGCGCAGACTTATTATCGCGACCGGCGCACCGGCGGCGGCGCGATCCAGGATGCGCTGACGCACACCGTGAACTGGATGGAAAGCGCTCTCGGCCCCACCGATAGCGTCCTGTGCGATTCCGCGCACCAGGTGCTGCCGGGCGTCGAGGTGGAGGACACCGTGCATGTTTCCGCGCGCCATGGCGCCGCGATGGTCTCGTACGTGCTGAACCAGTTCCAGGCGCCGAACGAAACCACGATGCTCTTCAACACGCCCCTCGGCAGCCTGAAGATCGAACTTCACCGGCAGCGCTGGGGAACCTTCCGCGCCGGGGAAACCGAGTGGAAATGGCGCGAAATGCCGCCGGTCGAACGCGACGGGCCGTTTCTCAACGAGGCGAACGCCTTCCTCGACCAGCTCGAGGGCCAGCCTTCGCGGCTCTGCTCGCTCGAGGCCGCGGCCCAGACCCTGCGCTTCAATCTCGCCGCCCTCGCCTCCTCCGACTCCGGCGCCCGCGTCAGCTGCTCTCCCTCCCATGCCCGGTAATTCCCCCGCTCCTTCCCCGCAACCGCTCCGGCTCGCCATGCTCGGGATGATTCCCGGCAACGGGCACCCGTACTCGTGGTCCGCGATCATCAACGGCTACGATCGCGACGCGATGGCCTCCTGTCCCTACGCGGGCATTCCCGCGTACCTCGGGGCCCAGCCGCACGAGAAAGTCCGCGTGCCCGGCGTGCAGGTCACGCACCTGTGGACCGACGATCCCGCGGAGGCCCCGCTCGTGGCGAAGGCCTCGCTGATCCCCCACGTCGTCGCGCGTCCGGAGGACGTCATCGGGAAAGTCGACGCCGTGCTCATCTCGACCGACGACGGCAACGACCACGTCCGCCGCGCGCGTCCGTTCGTCGAAGCCGGGCTTCCCGTGTTCATCGACAAACCGATGGCCACGACGGCCGAGGACCTCCGCACCTTCGTCGAATGGCAGCGCGCCGGCCGCCGGATCCTCTCCTCGAGCGGCATGCGCTACCAGCCCGAGCTGGACACGCTCATCCAAAATCTGCCGGCCTTCGGCGACCTCCGCTGGATTTGTTTTGTCACCGCGAAAACCTGGGACCGCTACGGCATCCACGTCCTCGAGCCGGTCTTCCGGATCCTGGGCCCCGGTTTTCTTTCCGTGCGCCTCGAAACCCAGCCGGGCCTCGAAATCGCCCACGTCCTCCACCGCAGCGGCGTGCAGGTCACGTTGCCCGTGATCTACGACGGCGGCGCCGCGTTCGGCACGGGACAGGTGGTCGGAACCAAGAGCCAGTCCGCGGTGAAATTCACCGACACCTACAACGCGTTCCGGCGCCAGCTCGTGAGCTACATCGACTTCGTCCGCAGCGGCACGCCGCCGTTCCCGTTTGCCCATACGGTCGAGATGATGGCGGTGATCATCGCCGGAATCCGCAGCCGCCAGGAAAACTCCCGGCGGGTCGAAGTCGCCGAAATCCTTTCCCAACTCCCTTCATGAAAAACCGACCCAGCCGGGTGCTCCGGCTTATCCGCGACGCGCAACTGCCGACCGTCCTCAAGATCAATTTGTCCGACCCGCGAGTGGTCGAGGCGGCGGGCCTCTGCGGCGTCGACGCGGTCTGGCTCTGCAACGAGCACGTGCCGAACGACTGGATCGCCCTGGAAAACCAGATCCGCGCCGCGCGCGTCCACAACATCGACACGATCGTCCGCGTCAGCCGCGGAAGTTACAGCGACTACGTCCGCCCCTTCGAGGCCGGCGCCACCGGCATCCTCGTCCCCCACGTCGCCGATGCGGCCGAGGCCCGGCAGATCGTCGACTGGGTCCGCTTCCATCCCGTCGGCCGGCGTCCGCTCGACGGCGGCAACGTCGACGGGCAATTCTGCCTGCTTCCGCTCGGCGAATATCTCGCGCACTCCAACTCGGAGCGCTTCGTCATCCTCCAGATCGAGTCGCCGGAGGCGCTCGAACAGGTCGAGGCCATCGCCGCCGTGGCGGGATTCGACGGGCTGCTGTTCGGCCCGGGCGATTTCAGCCACCGCATCGGCAAGGCCGGCCAGCTCGATGCCCCGGAGGTCGTCGCCGCCCGCAAGCGCGTCGCCGCCGCCGGGCGCAAGCACGGTAAATTCGTCATGACCGCCGGACTGATCGCCCCGTTCGCCGACCTCGTGGCCGAAGGACACCAGCTGATCGGCATCGGCGCCGACGTCGTCGCCGTCACGAGCTACGTCAAGCAGCGTCTGGAACTCGTCCAGGGCCACATCAAGTCCCTTCCCGCCTCCCTCAAGCCCGCCGTCCGCACGCCTTATGAATGAGCCGACCCGTTTTTCCCTCCGTCAAAAAGTGATCGTCCAGTTCGGCGGCACCGGCCTCCTCGGCCGGTCCCTCGTGTCGTCGCTGGCCACCGCCGGCGCCACGCTGGTGATCGCCTCGCGCAACCGCGCGTCGCTCGACGAACTCGCGGCCGCCGAACGCGCCGCCGGCCGCTCGGTGGCGGTGGACGAGGTCGACATCGGCTCGGAACCTTCGCTGCACGCGCTGCGCGACCGGGTGCTCGCCCAGCACGGGCGCGTCGACGGCATCGTCTTCAATGCCGTCAGCCGGCCGATGAAGTCCTACGACGACGACCTCGCCGCCTGGAAATCGTCGATGGAGACCAACGCCACCGGATTTTTCTCCGCCGTGCGCGTGTTCGGCGATGCGATGGCGGCGAAGCGCTCCGGCAGCATCGTCAACATCGCCTCGCAGATGGGGTCGATCGGCATGAATCCCTGGCTCTACGAGGGCACGCCGATGACGGTCGCGCCCGACTATTTCTTCCACAAGGGCGGCATGATCAACCTCACGCGGTATCTGGCCTCCCATTACGGCACGAAGGGCGTGCGGGCGAACGTCGTTTCCCCCGGCGGCATCTTCAACCCCGAGAAGCCCCAGGCGCCCGCGTTTCTCGAGCGCTACGGCAAGATGACGATGCTCGGACGCATGGCCGACGCCGCCGAGATCGGCGGGGCCGTCGTGTTCCTCCTCAGCGACGCCTCGACCTACATCACCGGCGCGAATCTCCCGGTCGACGGCGGCTACACCGCGAAATGACGCGGCGCGCGAACCCATCCCGGGAAATTTTCCAATGAACCCACGCTTGGCCAATCAGGTTGCCGTCGTCACGGGCGGCGGCTCCGGCTTCGGGGAGGCGATCTGCCACGCCTTCGCCGCCGAGGGCGGCCGCATCGTGGTCGCCGATTTCAACGCCGCCGCCGGCGAACGCGTCGCCCAGGCGATCCGGGCCCAGGGCGGCGAAGCGGAATTCTGCCGCGCGGACGTGAGCCTGACCGCCGACATGGGCCAGCTCGCGACGACGGCCGTGGCCCGTTTCGGGCGCGTCGACGTGATGGTCAACAACGCGGGGATGAGCCACCCGAACCAGCCGATGCTCGGCGTCACCGAAGCCCAGTTCGACCGGCTCTACCAGGTGAACGTGAAAAGCATCTACCTCTCCGCGGTGCACTTTGTGCCGGTGTTCCGGCGCCAGGGCGGCGGCAGCTTCATCAACATCGGCTCCACCGCCGCCGTGCGGCCGCGGCCCGGGCTCTCCTGGTACAACGGCAGCAAGGGCGCCGTCTCCCTGCTGACCAAGTCCTTCGCCGTCGAGCTCGCGCCGGACCGGATCCGCGCGAACTCGATCAACCCGGCGATCGCGGACACGCCGCTGCTGACCACGTTCATGGGCGCGGCGGACACCCCGGAAAACCGCGCGCGGTTCCTCGCCTCGATTCCGCTCGGGCGCCTGTGCCGTCCTTCGGACGTCGCCCACGCGGCCCTGTTCCTCGCCGACCCCGCCTCGGAATTCATCACGGGCGTCTGCCTCGAAGTCGACGGCGGCCGCTGCATCTGACCCCTCCGCCCATGGCGCCCTGGCATTCGCTCGAGGGGAAACGGGTCTGGGTCACGGGCGGCGCAGGATATCTGGGCTCGGCGATCGTGCGCGAACTCGACCGCGCCGGCGCCAGGACGCTCTGCATCGATCTTCCCGGCAAGGCGGAGGCGCTGGTGAACCAGCATGGATTGAAGAACACGGTGCCGGTTTCGTGCGACCTGACGCAGGTCGCACAACTGCCCGGGTTCGTCACGCAGAGCGCCGCCGCGCACGGCGTGCCGGACGGCGTGGTGCACCTGGCCTTCGCCTCCTCCGCCGGCCGGACGCTCGAGCAGCTCACCGCCGCGGAGTTCCAGCACACCTTCGCCGCGGCCCTGACTCCCGCCTTTGTGCTCGGCCGCGCCGTCGCCGAATGCATGAAGCCGCGCGGCTCCGGCAGCGTGGTGTTTTTCGCCAGCATGTACGGCGTCGTCGCCCCGGACCCCGCGATCTACGCCCCTCCGCTCACGCCGAATCCCATCGACTACGGCGCGAGCAAGGCGGCGGTGCTCCAGCTCGCGCGCTATTTCGCGGTGCATTACGGAAGCTCGGGGATTCGCTTCAACTGCGTCACCCCCGGGCCGTTCCCGAATCCGGGTGTCCAGCAGGCCAACCCGAAGTTCATCGGCGAGCTCGAGCGGAAAACCGCGCTGCGCCGCGTGGGTCAAAACCACGAGATCGTCGGCCCGGCGCTTTTCCTTCTCACCGACAGCGCCTCGTTTGTGACCGGCCACAGCCTCGCCGTGGACGGCGGATGGACCGCGTGGTGACGGAAGGGCATTTTTCCCGGCGCGACTTTCTCAAGACGGGCGCCGCCACGGGCACGGCGCTGGTTCTGCCGGGAATTTCCGCGCTCGCCCGCCCGATCGTTCCCTCATCCGCCCCGCCTTCGGAAATGAAAGCCCACCGGAACCTCTTCAACGGCGACTGCAACTTTCTCTTCTACAATCCGGAGCTGTGGCAGCCCGAGGGCGGCCCCTATGGCGCCCAGGCCATCCGGCGTTTCATCGATCTGCTCGCAACCAGCGGCGTCGACACGCTGCTCGTAAATCCGAACACGCAGGTCGCCTGGTATCCGTCGGGGAACGTTGAATACGTCCTCGCCGGCTACCACCGCGGCGACCGGGAGTTCGCGCGCCGCGTGGCGGCCGGAAACGCCGGGCTGACCCCCGCGCAGGCGGAGCGCTACGTCGACCATCTCGTCCGCCTGTTCGACCTCTACACCGACCTGACCGACGCCGGCGTCGACTGGCTCGCCGAATGCGCCGCCAGCTGCCGCCGGCGCGGAGTGAGCCCGTGGCTGAGCTTCCGGATGAATGCCACGCATTTTTCCGGCGCGCCCGGCTGCCCGGCGAATGCCCGGATTTTCGCCGACCCCGCCAACCGCCTCTCCGGGCGGATTCCCGGACCGGCCCCGGTCGTCAGCGCCACCTGGGTCGGGCTGAACTACGCCCGCGCCGCCGTCCGCGAGCACATGCTCGCCCTGATGCGCGACGCGGTGGACCACTACGATTACGAGGGGCTGGAAATGGACTGGCTGCGGCACCCGCTCTGCCTCGAGCCCGGCGCGAGCGCACGCGACACCGGGCGGATGCTCGACTGGTTCGCCAGCGTGAAGGCGATGGCCGCATCGCGCCGGAGCGATTTCAAGGTCGGGCTCCGCCTTCCGGGAAACCTCGGTTATCTTCGGAGCATCGGGATCGACGTGAAGGCCCTCGTCCAGCGCGGCCTCGTCGATTTCATCACGTTCAGCAATTTCTGGCAGACCGCCTGGGAGATGCCCCTCGACGAACTGCGCCGCGAACTCGGGCCCGATGTCACCCTCTACGGCGGCATGGAGGATGCCCCGAACTGGCTGGAAGCCTCCGCCCCGTCGCTGGCCGAACCGCCGCGCGACCAGGAACTGCAGCTCGCCGGGGACAGCGCGTATCGGCCGAAGGCCGCGCCCGCGGGGCCGCGCCGGATTCGCGGGACCCGCTACCTGAGCGCCAGCGCCGAACTGATGCGCGCGAATGCCGCCGGCAAACTCGTCCTCGGCGCCGACGGGATCGCGCAGTTCAATTTCTACGTCACCGACCAGGTGCGCGTTCCCGGACTGCGCGGGAATTACGCCGCGCTCGCGCAGCTCGCCGATCTCGAGTTTCTCCGCGGCCGGGAAAAGCACTACGCGATGAACACCGCGACGGCGCAGGCGACGGAGATCTGGGACGTGGCGGAACAGCTCCCGCTGCGGATCCCGCCCGGCCAGCGCCGCGAGCTGCGCCTCCCGATGTGCGCGGAACCCGCCGGCGCGGCGCTCCGGTTCGTCGTCCAGCTGATCCTCGAACGGACCCACCCCGCCCCGTCGTGCGGCGTGAGCTTCAACGGCCAATGGCCCGTCCACGAGCGGCAGGAATCGCCCCATCTCCTTTTTCCCTCCGGGCCTTACACCGAACACGTCGAGGAGCACCTGGCCTTCAACTACACAATCGACCCCGCCGCGATCCGCGAGGGCTGGAACCGGATCGGGATCCACAACGATTCGACCGGCGAACTTGGCGTGGTGGCGGTCGAGTGCGGGATTTTCGCCCGGGCCAAATCCTGACCCGGGCGGAGAGGAGACCGGTCACAAAAAGAGACCATTCCCGCGTTCTTGTTTTGACGGAATTCCGGTGCAGGATGCGGGCGTCATCCGATTATCGCCCAAAACCCATTCCTCCCATGACGACCAAGCAAGATTTTGACGCCCTGCGTGAACGCTACGATGCCGACGGTTTCGTGGTCGTGCGCGGCCTGTTCTCCCCCTCCGATTTCGCCGAGCTGCAGTCCCAGCTGGGCCGTTACGTCCGCGACGTGGTGCCGACGCTGCCGAAGGACGCCGCCTTCTTCGACGACTACAGCAAGCCAGAAACGCTGCGGAAAATGCAGTCGCTGAACCGGCACGACGCGTGGTTCGCCAATTTTCTCGATCACGGGAGCCATGTTCCCCTGCTCGAGCACTTCATGCGCGACAAATGCGTCCCCCAGGGGCTGGAGTGGTTCGACAAGCTGCCTTACGACACCAACGCGACGCCCGCGCACCAGGATGGTTTTTACTGGTGCCGCAAGCCGAACGTCGCGTGCGGGCTCTGGATCGCGCTCGATTCGGTCGACCGCGAAAACGGCTGCCTGTGGTACGCGCGCGGCTCCCACAAGCGCGGGATCCAGCCGCACGGCGCCAGCGGCGTGCTCGGTTTCAGCCAGGGTCTGCTGAACTTTGACCCGGCCAAAGTCGACGGCGTGCCGATCGAGCTCGCCCCCGGCGACGCCGTCGCCCACTCGAGCGGAACCATTCATTGGACTGAAACGAACAAGACGCCGCGGCACCGGCGCGCGATCGCGACCTTCTGCTTCGGCGGATCGACCGTGCGCGATGAGGAAGCTTATCTCCGTTACAAGGACAGCCTGAAAAGCCAGCTGGCCCAACGCGGCATCGCCGTGTCGAGCTAGGTGGAACGCGTTGCCCCCAACGCGTCGGCCACCCGGCCGGCGATTTAAGGTCCGCTCACGTCTGCACCGCCGTGTCTGGTAGCAGCCGACGTCAGGAGGCTGATTTTTACCACGAAGGTCGCGAAGATCGAACCTGCCTGCGCCGGACCTTCGTGGCCTTCGTGCTCTTCGTGGTGAAAAAAATCCGGGAGCTAACGCGCAGGCTCGACCGGAATCGTGACGTGGATCGGCGGCACGTGTCCGGTGGTGAAAAAATGCTCGGCCACCCGTGCGAGCTGGCGCACGACCTTTTCCACCGGATACGGATAAAAGACCGGGGCCGGATAAAGGCTGACCGCTTCCGGCGAATGGAACAGCGCGACCACCTCCGCCTGCGCCGGCACCGCCACGCCGTGATAAAGCAGGGCGGTGACCACCATGCCCACCGGCACGGGCGCGATCACGATGATCCCTTTTCGTCCCGCGCTCTTCTCCGCCAGGCGCCGGACCGTGGTCGAGAGCGAGGAATGGTCGAGCGCGGTGGGCATCACCCTCGCCGTCACCGGCTGATGCGGCCAGGCCGCGCACGCATCGGCGAAGGCGGTGCGCGCGCTCCGGATTCCGGCCGCCTCGACGTTGATGTGAACCAGCACCAGCTGCCGGCAGCCGTGCTGCAGCATCCGGAACGCCGCGTGCCGCACCGCGGACGCCTGGTCGACATTGACGAATGGCAGCGAGATTCCCGCCGCCACTTCGCCCAGCACGCAGGCCGGTTTCCCGGCGTCCTGGAAAAGCCGCTGGTACGCGGGCAGCACCGACGCCAGCAGCAGAAGCTCGCGGGCGGCGGACGGCTGGCGGGCAATCTCCCGCAGGCGGACCGAGGCGCAGATTTCCCATCTCAACTCGAGTCCGCGCTGCCGAAGCTGCGCATCCAGCCCGCTGATCGTCTCGAGGTAATTGTGAATTCGCCCGCGGTACGCCGCGAACAGCAGCATCCGCACGAGGCGCGGGGCATTGCTGCGACGCTGCGCCCGCCGCCCGGCGGGATTCACGCGCACGCCGCGGCGATGCACGGTCAGCCATCCGTCGGCGCGCAACTCCGCGACGACCGCGTTCAGCGTGCGCCGGCTCACGCCGAGCTGCTTGCTCCACCCGCGCGTTCCGGGCACGGGCTCGACCAAGGTCCCTTCCGTGATCGAATTCCGGAGATAATCGGCCAGCTGCGCGACCTTCGAGCGGAGCGCCAAGCCCGGCGGCCGCGCCGCGTCGCGGGCGAAACTTTTCTGCCGGGGGCGGCGGCCGGATTTCGTCATCGCCGTGCGACCGCTGTCTAATCCGCTTCCATCTCGGCAAACACCGCCGGGTCATTCAGGCCCAGCGCCGCGAAGCCCTGCTCCAGATGCCGCACCGCGCGTCCGCCGATCAGCACCGTGGTCACCGGCCGGCGATGCAGCGCCCACGCCAGCGCGAGATGCGCGGGAGTGCAGCCCAGCTTGGCCGCCACGGCCTCCAGCCGCGCCAGCCGGCCCCACGCGCGGTCGTTGAAATAAATGTCCTGGTGGCCCGGCACGATCGCGAAGCGCGAGCCGGCTTCCACGCCGCCGCGATGTTTTCCGGTGAGAAAGCCGGCGCCGAGCGGACTGTACGTCACCATCGCAATGCCCCGCGCGGCGCACAGCTCCAAGAGCGGCGCGTCCAGCTCGCTCACCGCGAAATTGTGGTTCTGCTGGATCACCTCGAACCGTGCGAGGCCAAGCTGGGCCTGCCGGTCGAGCGCGGCGGAAAGCTGCGCCGCGTTGAAATTGCTGGCGCCGAGCGCCCGCGCCTTGCCGCTGCGGACCACCTCGTCCAGCGCGCGGAGCAGCTCCGGGGTTTCGACGCTCGCGTTCCAGTGGTGCAGGTAGAGCAGGTCGATCGCCGGCACGCCCAGCCGCCCGAGGCACTCATCGACCTTCGCCAGAATCTTCGCGGGCTCGTACGGTGGGATGAGCTTGGTCGCAAGGACGACGCCCGCGGGACGCCGGTCGGCGAACCATCGCCCCACAATCCGCTCCGAGCCGCCGGCGCTGTAGGCCGCCGCCGTGTCGAAGAGCGTGACGCCGCGCGCGACAGCGTCATCCATCAGGACGAAGGAGGCCGCCTCGTCGATCTCGCGCCCGAAGGTCGCGCAACCCAGGCCGATGAGTCCGACCTTTTTTCCGGCGATCGTTGAAATCATGATTTTGTTTTCCAAATTCTCCGCAGGTCCGAGCCCACCGCGGCCGCGTCGCGCCAGGTGTCCGGAAAACAGCTCAGCCCATACGCCGGCGCCGCGTGGCCGAGTTCCGCCACGACCAGCAGCGGGTCCGCCGTGGGGCGCGCCCGCTCGTGCGCGAAGAGTCCTTCGACATATTTCAGCCAGTCACGGTACTCGGGCGTCCGCCGGCCGTCCGCCGTCAGAGCGGGAATCTGGCAATGGTGGCCGTTGAACGGCCGCAGATGAAATTGCGCCGCCGCGTCCAGCAGCGGGCGCGGTTCGCGCAGCCGCGGCCAGAGATCGGCCGGCGCGAGGTGGCGGACCACCGCGAAATGCGAATGGTCGAGGCAGAGCGGCAGCGTCTCCCCGGTCTTCTTCTTGAAGGACCGGGCCAGGGCCAGCGTGGCTTCCGGCGTCTCCGTAAAGGTGTCGCGGTGGGTCTCGATCGCGTAGGGCAGCCCGTGCGCGTGCGCGGCGCGGCAGATCCGCCGTGCGGTCGCGACCGCCTTGGACAGCGGCGTGTCGTAATCGCAGAGCTGGACATCGATCGCGAGCGCCCCGAGATCCCGCGCCGCGGAAAACGCCGGATCGCAGTCGTCGCCGACGCCGATGCTCGTCACCGCCAGATAACGCAGCGATCCCCGCTCCGCCAACTCCGGCATCGGCTTGGAGAACACGCCGTCGAAGCCGGCCTCTTTCATCGCCGCGAATTTTCGCGCCCACGACCACTCCCGCCCCTTCGAAGGGTATTGCCGGAGCGACCACAGCGTGGCGAAGAGCAGCAGCGGTCTCATCACTCGCCCCCAAAGGCCGCCACCGGCAGGCCGGTCGTCGCCGGCTCGAACCGGAAAACGTATCCCGCCTCGGGCTCCGGCGGGGATTGCGGCGAATCCTGCGCCGTGGTGATGAAAAGCTGGTCGAGCTTCGGTCCGGCGAAGGCGCAGGACGTCACGTTGCGCACCGGGACGGAAACCGTTTCCAACAGGCGGCCGGCCCGGGCATCCCACCGCGTGACCTTCGCTGCGCCCCAATGCGCCACCCAGAGGAATCCCTCCGCATCCATGCAGCATCCGTCCGGCCAGCCATCCGCCTCGCCGAGCGCGATCGCCACCCGCGGCGCACCGATCGTGCCGTGCTCCAGGTCGTAGGAAAATTCCTGCACGGTCCGTGTCGGCGAATCGATGTAGTAAAGCGTCCCCCCGTCCGGCGTCCACGCGAGCCCGTTGGAGATGCTCACGCCCTCGTGCATCGCCGTCGCCACGCCCTCGGCCGTGATCCGGTAAAGCCGCGACTCCCCGCGGCGATCGTCGAGGGACGTCGTGCCCGCCCAGAACCGGCCGCGCGGATCGACCTTGCCGTCGTTGAAGCGGAAATTCCGCGCATCGTGCCGCGGCGCCTCGGCGAAGGGCGACGTCGCGCCCGTGTCCGGGTCGACCAGAAAAATCCCGCGGTGGAGCGCGGCGATCAATCCGCCCGCGCGCGTCGGTGCGACCGCCCCGATCGCCTGCTCCGACGCCATCGCGCGGGCGGGCGTGCCGTCGAGCTTCGCCTCGAAATATTTTTTCCCGTCGATGTCGATCCACCAGAGCGTCCGCCGCTGCGGATGCCAGCACGGCCCCTCGCCGAGCTTGGCGGGAATGCGCTGGAAAATCTCGACCTTCGCGGGGCGGGCCATGGCGTGCTGGACTAGGCGGACGCCGGCTCGAGCGCAACCGGGTTGGTCAGCCGGCCGATGCCCTCGATCTCGATCGTGACCTCGTCGCCCGGCTTCAGCCAGCGCGGCGTCGGCTTGGCCGCCATGCCGACGCCGTGCGGCGTCCCGGTCAGGATGACCGTTCCCGGCACCAGCGTCGTGCTGCCGCTCAGGAACTCGATCAGCGCCGGCACGTCGAAGATCATGTCCGACGTCGTCCAGTCCTGCACCGTCTCGCCGTTGAGGTGGGTCGCGATCTTCAGGAGGTTGGGGCCGGGAATCTCGTCGGGCGTCACGAGCCGCGGACCGAGCGGACAGAACGTGTCGAAGAACTTTCCGCGGCACCACTGGCCGCCGCCGCGCCGGATCTGCCAGTCGCGCGCCGAGACGTCGTTCGCGCAGGTGAAGCCCAGCACGTAGTCGAGCGCCCGCTCCCGCGAGACGTTCTTGCACGCCTTGCCGATCACCACGGCGAGCTCGCACTCGTAGTCGACTTCCGCGCTCGGCAGGTGGGTCGGAATCAGGATCGGATCCCCGGGGTGCTGCACCGTGTTGATCCCCTTCACGAACAGCACCGGGACTTCGGGGACGTTCATCTTCGACTCCTGCGCGTGATGGCGGTAATTGAGGCCAACCCCGAGGATCTGGGCCGGCACCACCGGCGCGAGCCGCTTCACGATCTCCGCCGGCTCGGCGGTGACGCGGTGCATCCGGAAAATATCCCCGTCGATGCGGAGCGCGGAGCCGTCGGGCTGCTCCGCCCCATAATGGGCGCGACCGTTCGAGTCCTGGTAACGGATGAACTTCATGGCCGGCCGCGTCAGGATTTCGGCACCGCAATGCACTCGATCTCGAAGTGCAGCGTCGGGGGCAGGCAGTGGGTGATCGTCGTCCGCGCCGGATACGGCGCGGTGAAGTATTCCCGGTAAAGCTCATTGTAGCGGGCCACGTTCGCCGGGTCGCGGACGTAGTTGCGCGTCTGCACCACGTGCTTCAGGTCGCTGCCTGCCGACTCGAGCACCTTGCGCATGTTCTCGACCGAGCGGCGGAATTCGCCCTCGAACGTGTCGGGGACGATGACGCCCTTGGCGTCGACCGACGCCTGGCCGGAGACAAAGATCAGGTCGCCCACCCGGACCGCCGGGCTGAAGGGAAGGTGCGACACGGGGGTATCGGGATTTTTCGGATATTGAAGCGATGTGCTCATGCGAAGAGATACTCGGGTTCACTGATCGGGTTGAGGGGATAAACCGGGCGGCGCAGCCGGCGGTAAGGAAACGAGCCGAGATTGCTCGAGCACGGTCCGGGGGTGTCCACGAAATACGAGGCGGTCGCGATCGGATCGTACGCCTGCCGGTGCGCCACCGCCGCCTTGACGCCGATGATGCCAAACGACTTTGGCTCGATCCCCTGGCTGCGAAACTGGCCCAGGTCGAACGGCGGAGTCTTGCGGGTCGTCAGCAGAATCGTGATTCCCTCGTGGCGCACGACCGCGCACGGACCCATCTGGATGTGCGTGCCGTTCATCGAGGCGAGATGGCTGTGCGGATCCTCGAGATCGAAGCGGCCGTCGCTGCGCGAAACGAGCGTCACCATGAGCTCCACCGGCCCTGCATCGGCTTTCCAGCAGCGTCCCCCGACGGACAGCCGCACCGCCGCGCCAATCCCGCTCGACGCCAGCGCCGAAACCGCGGCCGGATCGTTGATCGCCACCAGCCCGCTCGTCACCCGGTGCGCCAGCATCGCCCGCAGTATTCCGGTGCCGTCCCCCGGCGCGCCGGCGCCGATGTTGTCCGCGGGTTCGACCAGCAGGACCGGTCCCTTGGGCGACGGGCCGATCTTCGAAAGCACCTCGTCGACCGGCGGATAATTCACCGCGCCCTTGTCGCGCAAGCTCCACGCGAGCTCCGCGCCGGCCCGGAGCTGCCGGCGGGCGTCTTCGGGCGATCCTTCGGTGACCACGCTGAGCGTCACGCCCGTCTCCCGCGTGTCCGCGAACGAGAACCCGGCCATGACGTTGAAGGCGAGGACCGCCGGATCGGACGATTCCACGCCGGCGGCAAAATGCGTCAGCGCGAGCATCGGATCGGTCTGCGTCCCGGTGCCCGGCGGCGCCCAGAGCAGCGGCACGCGGCACCAGTGCATCCGGGGAACCCGGCCGGTCGCGAGACACCGCTGCAGGAGTCCGGCCGCCCGCACCGTCGCGGCCTTCGCGTCGGTGTGCGGATTTTTTCGATAGGCGACAAACCCGTTCGACTGCCCGCACATCGCGGCCGAGATGTTGCCGTGAAGATCGAGGACGCCAAACAACGGGACGGCGGCCGCGCCGGGCAGCGCACGCAGGCGCCGGATGAATTCGCCTTCGACGTCCTCGATGAGGTCCGTCGCCATCGCGCCGTGCAGCACGAGGAAAACCGCGTCCACCCCGGTGCGCAGCTCCGGGGCCGCGCGCCGCTCGAATTCCTGCCAGAAGCGCTCGAAGACCACGTCCTCCACCGGGCCGCTCGGAGTGGCCCGGGCGTCGATCGTCGGGAGCACGGTCCAGCCGTGGCGCCGCGCCTCCTCGAGAAATCCCGCCGTCGGCGACTCGTCGCCTTCCTTGCGCAGGATGTCCGCCCCGGCCGTGACCTCGAAGTCCGCCCAGCGCGTCGGATCCGGCAGGAACGTGTGCGTCTCGTGGAAAAGCCCGGCAAATAAAACGCGTGATTTCATCGCGGAGGCGGCGCCGGAAAATTGTCAGGCCTGCGGGACCCAGGTCGCCGCGTGCCGTTCAAACCCGCGGCGGGCGCGCACCAGCGCCTCGTCGATGTTCTCGGGGCGATGCGCGAGGCTGATCGTCCAGAGGCCGCGCTCGATCGCGCGCACGCCCTCCTCGAGGAGACAGCGCCGCAGGTGCATCCAGCGTGCGCCATCGTGGCGGCGCACGTAGTCCCGGTAATCGCGGATCATTCCCTCCGGCGCGCCGGGTTTCAGGATCACGGCATGGAACACCAGTCCCGGCCCCTGCGGGCGCATCGGGACACCAAATTCCTTCGCGAGGTCCCCCAGGCCGGCCATCAGGCGCGCGCCGAGCTTTTGGATTCCCGCGGGATGCGACGCTCCGAGCGCGAGCACCTGGTCGAGGGACCACTTGCTCGCCGCGAGGCAGAGCGGGTTTCCGTTCAGCGTCCCGGCGTGGACGACTTCTCCGGAAAGGATCTTCGCCATCGCCGCCCGCGTGCCCGCGAGCGCCGCGAACGGCGTGCCGCCGCCGACCGCCTTGCCGAGCACGGTGAGGTCGGGACGATACCCGTAATAACCCTGCGCGCACGACGCACCGAACCGGAAGCCGGTGATGGTCTCGTCGGAAATCATCAGCATGCCGTCGCGATCGCAGAGCTCGCGAATCGTGCTCATCAATCCCGCCACCGGCTCGATGCAGCAGGTGTTGCACAAGGCCGGTTCGAAGACGATCGCCGCGATTTTTCCGCGAAACTGGTCGACGCGCCGCCGCAGGTGCTCGGGGTCGTTCCACCGCGCGACGACAAACTGCTCCAGCACCTCGGGGATCACGCCCTTGCTCGGATGCAGCCGCGCGGGATTTTCGTCGTCGCCCCATTTGTCCGCCGGGTTCGCGAACCCGACCAGGCCCTCGTCCGCCCAACCGTGATAATGGCCTTCAAACTTGAGAATCAGCGGCCGTCCCGTGTGCGCGCGCGCCAGGCGGAACGCCGCGGTCACCACCTCCGTCGCGGAATTGTTGAACCGCACCAGCTCCGCCGAGGGGATCATCGCCTGCACGCGCTCGGCGACCTCGATCTCGAGCTCGCACTGCGCCGCCCAGTGCGTGCCCAGCCGCGCCTGCGCCGCGATCGCGTCCGCCATCCCGGCGGGGGCGTGGCCGTAGAACAGCGCGCCCTGCCCCATCTGGAAATCGAGGTAATGGTTGCCATCGACGTCCCACAGGTCCGCGCCGCTGCCGCGCGCAAAATAAAGCGGCACCGGCGCCTCCATCTTTCGAATCCCGCTGTTGACGCCCGCCGCGATGCTGCGGGTCGCTCTCTCGTACAGGGTCTTGGAACGGGCAAACGTGTAGGGCATGGGAAAGGCCGGCAGTCGCACCATCGGAACGCCGGCCGTCTGTTTCACATCGTGAAACTGGCGTTTCGTCAAATAAAATGGGGGACGGACGCCCGCGCGAGGTTGCGGATCGGGGCCGGGTCCCGGACTTCGCGTGAGGCGAGGATGCCTGGGCCGCCCGCGGACGAGGGCCGGATGCCCGTGCTACCCGCTCGCCAGTTTTTCGGCGCCGTTTTTCAGGCGCGTCATCGCCCCGATCAGCGCCAGCCGCCGCGGGGCCGGAAACCGGTGCACGGGCACGGACACGCTGATCGCCGCCAGGGGCTCGCCCATCCACGCCAGCGAAATCGCCACGCAGGCCACGCCCGCGACCGTTTCCTCCTCCTCGATCGCGCAGCCGCGGATCTTCGTGACCGACAGCTCTTGCCGGAGGCGCGCCCGCACGTCCCGGCGGCCCGTGGCCTTCGAGACCAGGCGCTGCTGCTGCTCGTCCGGGAGGTTCGCCACGATCACCCGGCCCAGCGCCGTGGTGTGAAAATGATCGCGCGCGCCCGGCTTCACGATCCAGCGCAGGGCCTGGCTGGTCTCGAGGACATGCACATACCGCACGAACACGCCCTCGAGCATCCCGAGGTTCACGGTCTCGTCGAACTCCGCCTGGAGTTTCGCCATCACCGGCCCGGCCTTCGAGCGCACCGCGCCGTCGCGCGCATACTCGCGCAGCGAACTCAGCCGCGCCGAGAGCCGGTAGGTGCCGCGCCGGTCGGCCTGCTCGACGTACCCGAGGTCCCGCAGGCTCCGCAGAATCCGGTGCAGCGTCGGCTTCGGCAGCCGCGCCTCGACCGCCAGGTCCGCCAGCGACAACTCGCGTCCGGTGCGGGCCAGCACTTCGAGGACGGAAAAAGCCTTGTCGAGGACAGCGATGCTCACGGTTTTTGCTTTGCTTTCATTTCACATTGTGAAACAGCTGTTTCGTCAAACAAAATCACCCCGTGTTCATCGACTGCCACAACCATCTCGGAGCCGATTTGTTTTTCTACCTCAACGGATTTCACCCCTACGCGCAGGACCTGCCCGCGCTGGTGACGGAGGGGCGCCACAACGGCGTCGACCGCTGGATCGTTTTCCCGATGGTCGCCAATCTCACGTTCGATCTGCGCGCGATGAAGTCAGCGCGGCTCGAGCCCGGCGGCTTCGAGCGGATCCCCTACGCGTTCGAGAACGAGCGGATGCTCCGCGAAATCTACGAGCTCTATCCCGATCTGGGACGTCACACGCTGCCCGTGGTGATCCTCGATCCCTTGCGCGAGGCCGAAGCGCAGGTGGCCAGGCTGCGCGAGCTCCTCCCCCGCTTTCCCTTTCACGCGCTGAAGATCCAGGCCACGATGATCCAGTCGGACGTCGGCGCGCTGCTGAAGGAGGGCCGGTGTTTCCTCGATTTCGCCGAGGAGTTCAACCTGCCGTTCATCATCCACTCGAGCGTGGCGCCGGAGGATGTCTGGTCGCAGGCCACCACGATCCTCCGGGTCGCCGAAGCCACGCCGCGCGTCCGGTTCTGCCTGGCGCACTCCTGCCGCTTCGACCGGCCCTGCCTCGATCGCGTGGCCGAGCTGCCGAACACCTGGTTCGACTGCTCGGCGCACCGGATTCACTGCCAGGGCGTGACGGACCAGCTCGGATTCGTCGCCCCGCCCGAGCGGCGCTTCCCGGCCGACTATCGCGATCCGAAGAAGGTCCTGCGCGCGCTCGCGGAAGCCTACCCGACCAAGCTGATGTGGGGCTCCGACACACCGTTCCAGAGCTACGTCGCCAACCTCGGCACCGAAGTGCTCTCGTTGCGGAGCACCTACAAGGAGGAGGTCGACTGCGTGCGCGCCCTCCCGGCGCCGCTGTTCCACGCGGTCACTCACACGAACACCCTCGCCTGGCTCCAACTCAAAGATGAAAGCATTCTCGCTCGCGCCTAGCGCGGCCCTCGTCACCGGTTCCTCCAAGGGCATCGGCCTCGCCGTCGCGCGCGCCCTCCATGTCGCCGGCGCCGAGGTCGTCTTCCACGGCAACACCTCGCGCCCGCCCGACCTCCCGGGGAATTGCGCGTACGTCAAGGGCGACCTGCTCGCCGCCGGGACTCCCGCAACGCTCATCGCCGACGCGCTGCGGGCGAAGCCGGCGCTCGACCTGCTCGTGTGCAATGCGGGGAGTTTCTTCGACAAGGATTTCCTCCAGATGGGGCCGGACGAATGGGACCGCACGATGAACCTCAACGTCCGCGCCGTCTATTTCATCGTGCAGGCGTTCGCGCGGGAGCTCGTGGCCCGGCAGCGCCCCGGCGCGGTGGTGATCGTCTCGTCGACGAATGGTTTTCAGTCCGAGGACGAATCGACCGCGTACGACACGTCCAAGGGCGCGCTGGTCATGATGACGCGCACCCTCGCCCAGGCCCTCGCCCCGCACCGCATCCGCGTCAACGGCATGGCGCCGGGCCTGATCCGCACCCCGCTGACCGCGCCGTGGATCGATTCGCAGCCCGAGAAGCGGCGGCACTACGAAAAGAAGATCCTGCAGGCGCGCATCGGCGAGCCCGAGGATTGCGCCGGCCCCACCGCGTTTCTCCTTTCGCCGGCCGCCGCCTACATCACGGGCCAGGTCCTGGTGGTCGACGGCGGCTTGACCGTCGGGCAGATCGGAAGGATGTGATCACCGTGTCCACCCTCGACGAACTCTCGACGCCCCTTGTCCTCGCCGATCGCGGCCGCATCGCCGCGAACATCCGCTCGATGCAGGCGGTCTGTGACGCCCACCGCGTCGAACTGCGGCCGCACATCAAGACGCACAAGATGGTCGCGGTCGCGCGGCAGCAGCTCGAGGCCGGCGCCCAGGGGCTGACCTGCGCCAAACTCGGCGAGGCCGAGGCGATCCTGCCGTCGGGGGTGCGCAGCCTGTTCATCGCGCACTCGCTCGTCGATCCGCGCCTCGCCCGCCGGCTCGCGGCGGTCGCGGCCCGCGTGGACGATCTCCGGGTCGCGGTGACCAGCGAGGACCAGGCCGCCGCGCTCGACCGGATGCTGGCGAGCGCGGGCTTGAAACTGAAGGTGATGATGGCACTCGACACCGGACTGGGGCGCGAGGGCGTGCGGGACACCGCCGCCGGCCAGCGGCTCGCCCGGAAGATCGCCGGATGCTCCCGCCTCGCGCTCGCCGGATTCTACACGCACGAGGGCCATTTTTACGGAGTGCCGCCCGAAGAGCTGCCGAGCCGCGCGACCATCGTCGTCGACCAGCTCTGCGCCCTGCGCGATGCCATCGACCGCTCCCTTCCGGTGTGGCCCGGCTGCAGCGTCACCGCGCGGTGGATCGCCGAAACGGGACGCGTCCAAGCGGTGCGGCCCGGCTCCTATGTGTTCGGCGACCTCAGCCTCACGCACGTCTGCCGCGTGATGAAACCCGCGGACGCCGCGATCACGATTCTCGCCACGGTGGTCGACAAGCCGGAATCCGGACTGGCGCTGATCGACGCCGGGTCGAAGACCTTCTCCTCCGATCGCACCCCCGCGGGAATCCACGGGATCAGCGTCGACGGGCGCGATCTTTCGGTCGTGCGCGTCAACGAGGAGCACGGCTACGTGCGTGGGCGTGACGTCGACGCGCTGAAAATCGGCGACCGCCTGGCCTTCGAGCCGGCGCACGTGTGCACCGTCATCAACCTCACCGACGAAGTGGTGGTGACGGAGGACGGGAAATTCTTCGCCGTCTGGCCCGTCGATGCGCGCGGCAAGACGCGCTGAAGAGATGAACGCCGTTCGCGCCGCCGCCTTCCGGTCCTCCGCCCGCTCCCGGCTGGTGCGCGACGAGACCTGGCCCCGGCTGCCGAAACATGTCCGCCTGGAAAAGGTCAGCGGCGTGGCCGTCGACTCGCGCGGATTCGTCTACGTCGCGCATCGTGGCGAGAATCCCGTCTTCCGGCTGCATCCCGACGGGCGCTTTGACCGCGAGATCGGAGCCGGTCTTCACCGGAAGAGCATCGGCTACGATCTGCGCGGCGCCGTGCCGCTGGCAATGGACGAGCGCCACTGGATGCACGGCGTGCATGTCGATCCGTGGGACAACCTCTGGATCACCGACGTCGGCCGCCATCTGATTTTCAAATTCAGCCCGGAGGGCGTGCTGCTCATGACGCTCGGCGCCGATGGCCGGCACGGCTGCACGGACAAATTATTTTACCAGCCCACCGATGTCTGCGTCGTGCCGTCCGGCGATTTCTTCGTGACCGACGGCTACGGCAATTCGCGGATCGTGAAATTCAATTCCCGCGGGGAACAGCTGCTCGAATGGGGCGCGCGCGGGACCGGGCCGGGTGAATTCCACACGCCCCACGTGATCGTGCTCGGAGGCGAAGGGCGGCTCCACGTTTCGGATCGCGAAAACGACCGGGTCCAGGTCTTCGACCAGTCCGGCAACCTGCTCGCCGAATGGCCGGGGCTGCATTCCGTCGACGGCCTTCACGCGACTCCCGAGGGGAAAATCCTCGGCGCCGCCGGCCTCGACAACGCCGTGATCGAATTCGATTCGGACGGACGGCCGGCGCAGGTCTGGGCCGAGCCCGGGGTCTTCAATTACCCGCACGGCATTGCCTCGGACGCCGCCGGAAACATCTACGTCGCCGAAGTCGCCGGCTCGCGCGTGCTGAAACTCACGCCGTCTTCCTGAACTACCGCCCGGGTCGGCTGGATCTCCCGCTGACGCCGCGCGATTCGCGGCTGTCTTCCCAGTCGGCGATGATCTCGTTGAGATAGACCAGCTTGCTCTGGAGATATTTCAGGTCGAAGCGCAGCTGTCCCTCGATGCGGTGCCGCAGCTCGGCGCGTTTCTTCTCCGCCTTCGGGAAGCGCCATGCGGGCGCACCGCGATAGGCGCGCAGCTTGCGCTCGGTGTCGCGCCGCGCGCCGTGCAGTTCCTCGATCGCCGCGCGCAGCCGGCTGACCGCGGACGTCGGGCCCAGGATGTCGTTGACCGTCTCCCATTCCACCTCGAGCCGCGCCAGCCAGTCCGAATCGCCCGCCGACCATGCTTCCTGCACCTCGTGCCAGAGCCGCTCGCGCGCCGGCGTCCACTCGCCGCCGCGATCCGGATGCAGCCGTTGCACGAGTCGGCGATAAATCTCGCGCGCCGCCATCGTCGGCGCGGGCACCGCCGGCGATTTCAACGCCCCGGAAAACCCCTCGCCCCACGGATCAGGATCCTGGTCGTCGTCCGCGAAAAAATCGTCGTCGTCCCCGTCGCCAAATTCGAATCCGGCGTCGTCAGCCCCCGGCGCGGTTTGCTCGGGCTTCGGCCGGTTGATTTCCCGCCAGAAGCGCCGAGCCGAGCCGCCGAAGAGGGCGACGCGGGTCTGGACGGCATGGACCTTTGCGGCCTTGGGCTCGACCTCGGCGCGGAGATTGCGGATCGCCGTGAGCAGCTGGGGAAAGGTGCGGTGCAGCCAGGCGTCGTAGGCCGGAACATCGCTGGTCTCGTGGTGGTGGAGATCGGCCGCGGCCTTCTCGAGCCGTTTCCGCGCCGCGTGAAATTCGGCCCACGCCTCGGCCTGGAGCCGGTCGTGATCAATGATCATGATCGCCCACACGCGCCGCGAGGGGCGTGGGGCCGGATTTCGTTTACGCCCGGGCATGAGTTTCGGAAGAAACTCCAGAGTTCGCAGAAAGCCACCCGGAATCAGGAAATATCGAGCTGCGCCGCGGCGCGGAACGTTCCGGGAAAATTCCGCGGGCTGTCCTGAATGACCGTGCTCAATCGTTGAACAGATACGCCGGCAGTCCGGCCCCAACCCCGAATCGTAACTCCAGAATCATAAACTCCTCCTCCATGCCGCGCACGAGCACCTATCTCAATTTTCCCCGGTCCACCGAGGAGGCTTTCCTTTTCTACAAGTCCGTCTTCGGCACGGAGTTCTCCGCGCCGATCGCGCGTTTCAAGGACATGCCGGCCCAGGCCTGCCCGCCGGGCCAGCCACCGCTTCCGCCCGCCGACCAGAACCTCGTGATCCACATCGAGCTGCCGATCCTCGGCGGCCACGTGCTGATGGGGACCGACGCCCCCGAGTCGATGGGTTTCACCGTGACGAACGGAAACAACGTTTTCATCAATCTCGAGCCCGACACGCGCGCCGAGACCGACCGGCTCTTCAAGGCGCTCTCGGGCGGCGGAACCGTCGAGATGCCGCTGCAGGAAATGTTCTGGGGCGGATATTTCGGCACGATCATCGACCGCTTCGGCACGCGCTGGATGTTCAACTGCGCCTCGAAGAAATAGCCGGGTTCGCGCTGGCGAAGGCGATGGAGGGAAAGTGACGCCCGCCGGCCAACGCTGGCTGGACGACCTCTTCGCGGGATGCGGCGAGATGACGGTTACTTCTTTTTCCCGGTCGCTCCCGATTCCGGCACGACCACGGGTGCGCCGATGATCACCTGCGCATTGCGCGGCGTCCACGCGCCGCCGGGCGGCACGTTCCTTCCGACGATCGGCGCGGCGTGCGCGATCATCAGCGGCAGGACCTCGGAGAGAAAGTTTCCCCAAAGTTCGGTCGTCACGTGCGCCCGCCAGAGGAGGACCTCGCTTTCCTCGTCGCCGCGGCGGTATTCAAACGCGGAGATCATCAGGTAGTGCCGGGCCTCCAGATTCGTCATTTCGGAATAGTAGGCGTAATGACGGTCGAGATCCCGCCCGCGTTCGCCGACCACGTACGCCTTGATTTCGGCCGCGTTGGTGACGTGGCCCGGCAGGGGCGGCTGGCCGGGCGCGCGGTTGGCGCTGTCGACCTCGATCGGCACGATCGAGCCCCACTGGAACACCAGCACGATCGTGGGATGAAACTGTTTCGAAGCCATCCGGTAGCCCTGTTTCGCGAGCATGTTGATGAGCTGCCGCGCCGTTTCCTCGTCCGGCGGCTTGCGCTCGTAATCCTTGCTCACGGCGCCGAGTTCCTTGTAGCCCTGGAAAATGGGAATGTAATACGTCGGGGTTTCGGGCGACGGAGGCGGCAGTTTTTTGCCGGCGCGAGTGATGTCCACCGATTGAATCACGAAGCGCTCGTCGTTCGTGACCGCGCGACTGGAAGAGAGGGAAGCCAATGCCGTCAGGACGACAAAACCAGTCCGCCTGAGTGTGACCGATCGGGAAACATATTTCATGGGGAAACCAGGTGCGAGGGGTTGCTTGCGCGTTTCTGATAAATTCAAAAACGGCCACAAACCCTATGTGCAAGATACCCCGGCCCGTCGATTCAGTTGTGCGACCTCTCGGGTAGCCGCTTGCCGCGGCGAATGAGCCGCCGCCGCGCCCACCGGCGCACGCGGGATCCGATTCGCAGCGGTGGCGCCCAGGTTCGAAACGCCTTTAAAACACGCTTCGCACCAGGCCGCCGTCGACACGCAGCGCGGCGCCGTTGATGCCGGAGGCCAGCGGACTGCTGACGAATGCAACGAGGTGCGCGATCTCTTCCGGTTTCATCAATCGTTCGATCAGGGACGTCGGGCGGTTCTCCCTGATGAAACGCCGGCCCGCTTCCTCCAGAGATAGTCCCGGGAACAATTCGCCGACAAACTTCGCCACGCCTTCGGTCAGGGTTGAGCCCGGCATGACGGTGTTGACGGTCACCGCCGTCCCCTTGGTCAGTTCCGCCAGGCTGCGCGAGAGCGAAAGCTGCATCGTCTTCGTCGCGGCGTAGTGCGGCATCTCGGGCGAGGGGCTGACCGCCGATTCGCTCGAGATGAAAATCACGCGGCCCGTTTTTTTCTCCAGCATTCGCCTGAGGTAATGCCGGCTCAGCCGCACGCCGCTGAGGATGTTGGCCTCGAAAAGGCGCAGCCAGTCCGCATCGGTCTCCTCGAAAAAACCGACCGCCTCGTAGATGCCGAGATTGTTGACGAGAATGTCGACCTCCGGAAAACGCTTGATCGTCTCCTGGGTGCCGGACGCGACGCCATTGTCCGCGACCAGCGCCTCGAGCCTGGCGTCGGGCTGGGACTGGCGCAGCGACGCAACGGCGGCGGCGACGCTCCGCTCCGAGCGGCCGTTGACGATCACCCGCGCGCCCTCGCGGGCGAGAGTCCGGGCAATCTCGAGTCCGATGCCACCCGTCGAAGCCGTGACGAGCGCGAGTTTGTTTTCAAGTTGAAGGTTCATGGAGGAGAAGAAGGGAGTTCCGCGGCAAAGTCCGGCGGCCAGCGCAAAAACACAAACGCGAGCAGCACTCCGATGAAATCCCGGGGGGATTTTTTTACCGCGAAGGGCGCGAAGACCGCAAAGGACGGATTGGAGGCCCGACCCTTCGCGATCTTTGCGCTCTTCGTGGTAAAAATGAATTTCCCCGAGCTTGTCGAACGGACGCTGTCACTCGCATTATCGTTCCATGAAGAAGACCTTCCCCTTGCATGCACCGGGCAAAGCTGACGGCCGGGTGGTCGACGCCATCAAAGCCGACATCCGCCGGTACGTGCGGCGTGAACGTGGCAAGGCTTTGCCCAAGGGCGCGGATCTGTGGGAAATCGACTGCGCGGTCGGCCTCGATTCAACCACAGCCGTGCCGAAACCCCTGGCGGAAGTCAGCCAAGCCATCGACGCCGTCGTCAGCACCGGCGCCGATTCCGTCTACGTGGAAGTCCTGGCAAAACCCGGCGTGCGAGGTGCTCCCGCTCCGACTCCGTCTCCCAGCTGACCGGGATTATTTCACCGCAAAGGGCGCAAAGAACGCGAAGGGCGGCCTTCCGGCCCCGATCCGGGTTTGCCCTTCGCGGCCTTGGCGAACTTCGCGGTAAAAAAGCCGGGCCGCTGACAACCTACTTGTCGATCTTCAGCTTGAAGTCCTTCCAGGTCTCGAAGCCGCCTTCCAGTTCGATGACGGAAAAACCGTTGCTCGCGAACTCGACCGCGGCGGTCGCGGCCAAGTGGCAGACCTGGGAATAGCAATAGAGCACATTCGGCCGGTCGTGGTCCAATCCGCGAAGCGAGCTCCACTGTTCCTTCGGGAGGTTCACGGCTCCCGGGATGTGCCCCTTCTTGTAGTCCTCGGCCGCACGCACATCGATCACGTTGACCTCGCCGCCCTTCATCGCGCGATCGAGTTCGATTGGGCCGGTCGTGAAGGCCATCTTGTTTTCAAAATAGTCCTTCGCCCGGACGGGATCTGCTTTCTGAAGTGTCGCGGTTGTCATGATGTCTCCTTGGTTAATATTGGGATTTCTGCATCGGGAAGAATTTACGCCGCGCCGGCATGCGCCTTGGCTTCGAGTTAAACGGGTGCCGCCGTTTCCGTCGGTATTTCCGAATCGACGACCAGCACCACTTTGCCGAGCACATGTTCGCGCTCCATGTACTCATGGGCGTGCCGGGCATCGGCGAGCGGCATGACCTGCCGGACGACGACTTTCACTTTCCCGTCGTCGATCAGGCGGGCGATTTCGGCGAGCTCATCGCGGTTCGGTTCGGCCATGAAACCGATCGCCTGCGCCTGGTGGCGCGAGGCCTCGGCCGCCGTCGGCGGTTTCAGCGTCGACACCAGGCGGCCGCCTTTCTTCAGCACGCTCCATGAACGCTGCTGGGTTTCGCCGGCGACGAGGTCGAGGACGAGATCGATGTCGCGCAGCTGCGCCTCGAACCGTTCCGTGGTGTCGAAGATCTCGTCGGCGCCCAGGCCCTCGAGCAGATCGCGATCCTCCGCGCGCCCGGTGGCGATCACGTAGGCGTCGCGTTCCCGCGCGAACTGCACCGCAAAGTGTCCGACGCCTCCGCCGGCGCCGTGGATCAGCACGCGCTCGCCAGCCTTGAGCTTGCCGTGATCGAACAGACCCTGCCACGCGGTGATGGCCGCCAGCGGCACGGCGGCGGCATGGATGTGATCGAGGGTCGACGGCTTGAGCGCCACGCCGTTTTCCTTGGCGATCGTATATTCGGCGTAACCGCCATGGTCGGGGTCGAGCAGCGCGTAGACCTCGTCACCCATTTTCACGCGCGTGACGCCGCGGCCGACGCCTTCCACCACGCCGGAAACATCGCGCCCGAGCACCAGCGGGGGTTTCATTCCAGGCAGCGCGAACTCGTGGGAGCGGATCTTGTAGTCGACGGGATTGACGCTGGCAGCGTGGACCCGGATCAGCACTTCGCCCTCGCGAGGCTTGGGCTTCGGGATGTCCTCGACCTGGAGCACGTCCGGACCGCCGAAGGAATGAATGCGCACGGCTTTCATGGGATTGGGACGGTAACACACGAGGGTTCCCGCGCCATCCGGCCCTTTGCCCGTCACGCGATGGGGAGATTTCCGATGATCAACTTGAAAGGGTAAAACCCCTCCCGCCGGACGTTTGGCCGGGAGCCCGGCGCCTGGCGCCACGGTCAAGGGACGCACGCGCGGCCCGCTTCACAATGCGCAAGACCCGTTCCCGGATTTCCATTCCAAATGCAAAGTAAGGAGCGATTGGCCGGAATTTTTGTTCAGTCATGGATGCGGGTGCTAGACGCCACCGGAACATCCTGCTACTTTCCATCCGTG
>JAQGON010000050.1 GCA_028293565.1 Verrucomicrobiota bacterium
CATCGCCTCCGTGCGATGCGAAGAAAGGCCGCCGGTCCGCCCCCTGGCGTCCGGACACCTCCAATCAGCCCCCTCATCAGCAATCAGAGGAAAGCAGAGGTGATAGCGCTGTCCTGGACGATATCGGAAGCCACCCCCGAACCGATCTCCTCCTCGCTTGGAGCGATCTCTTGAATGGCGCTCGACGAGGTGCTTCGCCCGGCGGCGGCGAAAATCAGGTCATGGCTGGTTTCCGTCCTCTGTTTCAGCGGTGCACCGATATTCTTTCGGCGCGCGTACGGTCAAGCCGCGCTGCCGTCACGCGTCACAACGCGCCGCAGGCGGGCCACTGTGCGCGCGGCCAGCCGTTTGGTCAGCGCGTGCTCCCATATTCGAATCACGGTCCATCCCCGCAGCACCAGCTCTCTCGTCACCTTCCGGTCCCGCGCGCGGTTGCGACCGATTTTTTGGCTCCAAAAATCCGCGCGCGCCGCCGGGCTTTTGAAGTGCCTCGGACAGCCGTGCCAAAAACAGCCGTCAACGAACACCGCGACGCGAGCCCGAGGAAACACAAAGTCAGGACGGCCAAACAGGGCGTGGTGACGGCGCCAGCCGGTGATTCCGTGCGCCTGCATCACCTTGATCAGCCGAATTTCGGTCGCCTTGTTGCCCCGGCTTCGGATTGCCGCCATCACCAGCGACCGCTTTTCGGGTGTGAAGACGTCGGCCATCAGGCATGGAGAATCGAAGCGACCAGGTCGCCGATCTGTCTGGCAAGGTAAGGCGGCACCGCATTCCCGACCTGCCGGTACTGTTCGGTGATCGGCCCCTCAAAGAAGTACGTGTCCGGGAAGGTTTGCAGACGCGCGGCCTCCCGCACCGACAGGCTCCGGCATTGCTGGGGATCGAAGTGGATGTAGTAGTGGCCGTCCTTGGCGATGTGCGACGTGATGGTCGTCGACGGGCGTCCGGCGATCTGGACCCGAAAACGGTCGGCAAACGGGAGATTGGTCGCGTCGCCGGTGACATTGTGGTGGTTCGGCCGGAGATGCGCCGGCACCTCGGACAGGCTCGGCGAACGATGATGAACCCCGGCGTAGGCGGACCAGTAATAGTACCGGCGAAGATCAGCGGCCATGTGCCCGCGACTGTTGTGGTTCAGAACACCGCCAACCGCGCGCGAATCGTACCACTCGCCGAGTCGCGGAGGCTTGATTTCGCCCCGGATGAACTGCCGGCCCAAAGGCAGATCGGAATCCAATTCGGCCACACCCGCGCGGATGAGCCGGCGCATCCCTTCGTCAAGGCCGGGGAACTTGTAGTCACCCAGCGACGAAACCTCCCTGCGCCATTCCTCCGGCGAATCGGCCCTCCGGGAAACCCGGCTGCGGATGGCGGGCAGCCCGCGAAGGACCTCCTCCACAAAAACCCGGGTGTCAGCCGCCGGCTGCAGGCGCCTCGCCTTCAGCCCCAAATCCCGTCGAAGGCCGAGGATGAAGACGCGCGACCGCGACTGCGGAACACCGTGGTCCTCCGCCCGGACGACAAACGCCCGCGGATCGGGGGTGTCGGTCTCAAACAACGAATCTCCCTTGTTGAGGGCGTACAGATCGTAACCAGCCGCGGTCAGGTCCTTTCGGATCATCGCGAAGGTGCTCTGACCTTCAAGCTTGGCGGACAAAAGTCCCGGGACATTTTCCATCAGGAATGCCGCCGGTTTGAAACGGGCGACGATTCTCAAATATTCCAGATAGAGCCGCTGCCGCGGGTCCGATTCAAACTGGTCGCGGGACTCGCGACTGCGCCGTGCGCGTCCCACCAGGGAATAGGCCTGGCAGGGCGGACCTCCGATGAGCACGAACTCGCCGCCACCCGAATTTTTCAGTGCGGAGTCAATCCGGGATTCGATTTCGTCGTCTCCGCTGCGCGAGGCGCCCATTGTCGCGCGCAGAGCCTCGGCTTGGGCATCGGCGCCCAAAGCGCTTGCGCGGGCGAACAGTTCTTCGCGCGTGAGTTCGCCGCGAACATAGGTCAGATAATCGGCAAAGTCCCCGTCCTGTTTCATGGCCCTGTACAGGGCGCGAAGCTCCAGCGTCCGATGCGCAAACTCGTCCATTTCCACTGAAATCACCGTTCGGAACACGGGGCGTCCCCGCGTATCGGTAACGCGGGAAAACCCCTCATTCAGCCCGCCGGGACCGGCGAACAAATCAACAACCGGAATGGGCATGGAGCTATGGCGTTGAACTGACCCCGCTTGTCTTGGTGTTCCACTCGTCTGCTGGCATGGAGCCGATGAAAAGATCACGTTTTTTCTGAAACAGGAACCAAATTGACCCGGGGGCCGGCTTAAATCCTTTACTCAACGAAAGATAGAGACGCATTTCCGAACGGTCGGGCTTGGGGTAGACTAGGTTGAGGTAGACTAGGTCGCCGCTTGGAAAGAGGCGGAAACGCTGGAGCGCGCGCATCGGGTCGGCGCGGACCGGGCCCACGTGGATGCGTTCGCGGCCGAAAAACTGTTCGGCCAGTTTCGCCTCCGGGCCCGTCAGGTTCAATTCGGATGCCGAAGCCTCCCGGTCGGTGACGTTCGAGTAGGAACCGCTGTCCGCGGCAAACGCCTTCAGCTGGGAGGACTCGAACCTGAAGGCGGACACAGGGGCCGGGGCGGCCCGCGCGGGTGCTTTTTCCGCCGGCACGACAACCGCGACCTCCCTGGGCGGGAACGGCGCGACCGAGGCGACCCCTCCCGCGGCAACGACCAGCTGGGCGACGGTCACCGTTCGCGAAAATTCAGCGGGAAGCGCCCGGTGAAATGCCTCGGCGACAAGCTGCAGCCGGTCGCCACTCTCAAGGAAGTCCAGCGCGACGCTTTCCGCGATTCGAACCAGCCACTTCTGGGCGCTGCGCTCCAGCGGCTCCATGTTGTATCTCGGCGGCAAAACGCCGGCGGTCGCATGATAGATTCGGCCAAACGCCGTGCCCATTCCGGGGGTCCCGGAAAGCGACCGGCGTTCGTAAAATGTCTGAATCGCGTCCTCCAACAGAACGTCGAGGAGCCAGAACGGATTCGCCGGCTTGGCCGGGTCGTGAAAAATCGCAGAGCGCCACCAGAGCCGTCGAAAAAGATTGTTCGTTGAATCGAGAAAATTATCGGGATTCACCGCCTCGCCATCCCGCTTTCGCTGCCGCCACACGACAATATCCGGCATGAGTATGCATGCCAGAAAAAGCCATACGCCGCCCTTCGATGCTTCATTGGGCGAAATCCGAAGCAGACGGAAAATGCGTTCCGCGGCCACCGTGTCGAACGCGCCCGTGCTGGTCGGTCGCGAGGCGGGATAGCCGTGTTCCCGGGCGACCTGTTCCACCGCGTCGCGAAGGCTTTCCAAAGCGCCGGCGGTCGTATGGGAGCCGCCCGTCGCGCTGTGGATTTTGAGCGGATGATCGGTGGCACGGGCGTGCCGCGCCTCCGCAACCGAGGCGGAGCCAAGTTTTGCGGCGAGTTCGATTCCCAGGAACCTGGGGATCTGCGGGGGCAGCAGCGTGCTCATGGCGGTGTTCCCGGATCGAAGAGGTTGAAGGCCGCCTGAAGCTGGCACTCGAACAAATCCGGCTTCGTCTGGATTCGCTCTGCGATGGCCTTGGGAGATTCCTTCGCGAATGCGCGTTCCAGAAGCGTGCGTGCGACGTCGCCTACGCTGCCTGGTTCGAACTGGTTCGGATTTTCCAGGAACGCCTCGTCGGCGAGGGCGCCGGTGATGAGTTCGCGAGCCACCCCTGTGAGGATCGAGGACCAGATTGCCCGCGATTCCGGGTCTGGAGCCGTCCTGGTGGCGGCGGTCACCACGCGCGCATGACGGCGATTGATAAGAAGGCACAGGCAGCCCATGGCTTGCGCGTGGAGCCGGTCCCTCTGCCAAAACATGCGCCATGCCGCGCGCGGGGGAAACCCCATTGGCACAAAATCGACCACCTCCATTGGGAAGCGCGAGCCCA